>CAITIF010000873.1 GCA_903892365.1 uncultured Pirellula sp.
AAAACTGTTTAGGATGCAAGTGCGAGCCTGGAACAAGCCCTTCGATTGTATTTTGCTTGGTCTTCACAAGCAAGCAACGAATCCCCAACTTAATAGTCTTAGAAAGCGTATTTCCCCCGTCCGAGGCGGAATCAGCCAAAAACTCTTCCAGGCCAACCATTTCGCATTCGGTATTTTATACGGTACAATCGGTATCTGGTCCGTATGCATGGTAAGTCACGTACCCCACTCCCAAACAAGGCAAGATCAATGCGATTGGTTGCAAAGCGATTCCTTTTAGCTCAGATATTAGCGGTTTCCACCACGTTTGCCTCGCATGTGGCAGCAGGAGATTACGACCCAACAGCAGTTGCTCTGGAGGGGATCTCGAAACTCAAAGTTGGGCAACAGGATTGGCCTCAATGGGGCGGTTCAGCAGAACGCAATAACGTCCCCAAAACCGGCCCACTACCGGCCGAATTCGACGTCAAATCGGGAACTAACATCCGCTGGTCATCCCCGCTTGGGTCGGAAACATACGGTAATCCTGTCGTCGCCAACGGAAAAGTATACGTCGGAACGAACAACGGGAATGGCTACGTAAAACGCTATCCAAGTTCCGTCGACTTGGGGGCCCTGGTCTGTTTCAATGAAGCGGACGGGAAATTTCTGTGGCAGCATTGCAGCGAAAAACTACCGACCGGGCGTGTGCACGACTGGCCGAATCAAGGGATCTGCTGTGCTCCATTGGTGGATGGTGACAAGCTTTGGTACGTGACCAGCCGCGGGGAAGTGGTTTGCTTGGACACGGAAGGGTTTTTGGACGGCGAGAACGATGGCCCGTTCAATAAAGAACCCAACGAAAACAAAGACGAAGCGGATGTGATTTGGAAACTAGACATGATGTCGCAATTGAACGTGTCGCAGCACAACATGTGCAGCTGCTCCGTCACTTGCGCTGGCGACTTGCTTTTTGTTAATACGGCCAACGGTGTGGATGACAGCCACCTGACCGTTCCCGAAGAAAAAGCAGCAAGTTTCCTATGCATGAATCGCCAAACGGGCGAAGTTCTCTGGACGGACAACACCCCCGGCGCTAACATCCTTCACGGTCAATGGTCGTCGCCAGCGTACGCTGTTCTTGGCGGTCAAGCTCAAGTTGTTTTTGGTGGCGGCGATGGCTGGTTGTACAGCTTCGATCCCGCCGGGGACGCAGGCAAGGCAAAGTTGCTTTGGAAATTTGACTGCAATCCAAAAGACTCTGTGTATCGTCTCAATGGAGCGACCCGGAACCACGTGATTGCAACACCCGTCATCTACGATGGAATGGTATACGTGGCCGTCGGTGAAGATCCAGAACACGGCGAAGGTGGTGGACACTTGTGGTGCATCGACCCAACCAAACGTGGAGATGTTAGCCCCACGATCGTTTACAACTCGTCCGACATGACAAAACCGATCGCTCCTAAACGAAAGCAAGCAATGGTTGTGGCTGAAGGAGACGTCGAGCGAGACAATCCTAATTCGGCTGCAAAATGGCACTACGTCGGTTCTGACCCGAACGAATTTGAAACCACCATGCACCGTACATGCGGAACCGTGGCCATCAAAGACGATTTGCTGATCGTGGCCGACTTTAGCGGTATGGTCCACTGCGTTGACGTCAAAACAGGCGAAGCCCACTGGACTCACGATATGCTTGCCGCCTCTTGGGCTTCTCCCTTGATTGCAGACAACAAGGTCTTTATCGGGGACGAAGACGGGGACATCCTGATTTTCGAACTGAGCAAGACAGCGACCGTTTTGGCCGAAATCAACCTCGGATCGGCTCTGTACACCACCCCAGTAGCAGCCAACGACACGATCTACATTGCCAACCGAAATCGAATTTTCGCGATCCAAGAAGGCAAAAAGAGCGATCCGATTAAGTAGTTTTTTCGCGTCGTCCATCTCTCCCACCTATCCCCTCTCCCACGATTCCTGCGATTCACACCATGACCTACCTGCCTTTACGATGCGCGGTCGCCATTGCGTTGGTTTCCGCCTGCCTACCTTTTCCATGTTTCGCCCAGTCCCCTCCCGGACCAGGTGTCGGTTACACAACCACACCAATGCTTCCCGGAGGAAAATGGCGAGTGCACGACCAGCATCGACCGCGACCCACTGTGGTCACGCCCGGCGCGTCCGTGGGCCTGCCTCCGTCGGATGCAACGGTTTTGTTCGACGGACAAAGTTTAGATGCATGGAAAAAGTCAGGTACGGATAGCGAAAAAGCTCCGTGGGTGATTCGGGACGGTGCGATGGAAGTGGTCCCTAACAGCGGAACCTTGGAATCCAAGGAATCGTTCGGAGACATGCAATTGCATATCGAATGGGCAACGCCTGAGAAAGTCGAAGGGAATTCCCAGGGTCGTGGAAATAGCGGCGTTATCATCATGGGCCGCTATGAAATCCAAGTTTTAGATAGCTACAACAACGACACCTATGCCGACGGGCAAGCGGCCTCGATCTATGGACAATTTCCTCCACAGGTCAATGTCACGAATCCCCCGGGGCAATGGAATGTTTACGATATCATTTTTGAAGCACCTCGCTTCGAAGGGGATAAGCTTGTCAAACCCGCGCGGTCGACAGTGATCCATAACGGCGTTTTGGTTCAAAACGCCCGTGAACACATCGGACCCATGAATCATCAAGATGTGTCACCTTATACACCGCATCCGTCAACGGGTCCGATCGTATTGCAAGATCATGGCAATCCTACGCGATTCAAAAATATCTGGGTTCGCAGCCTAAGAGAAGAGGTCGATCCGTGGATCGTGATGCCAGGAGCTTCCGACGCAAGTTTGCCTGGAAAAGGAAAAAAGGTCGTTCTTGTTTCTGGCGATGAAGAATACCGATCCGAAGAAGCCCTTCCGATGCTTGCAAAAATTCTATCGGAACAACACGGCTTCGATTGCGTTGTTTTGTTTGCGATCAATCCTGACACGCAAACAGTCGACCCGAACTACTCGTCGAACATTCCTGGTTTGCACCATTTGGATGACGCCGATGCCATGATCATGGCGACCCGATTTCGCGCTTTGCCCGATTGGCAAATGGCCCATTTTGAAAAGTTCGTCAGCGAGGGCAAACCGCTCGCCTCCCTACGTACTTCCACCCACCCTTTCAACTTCAGCGGCCAAAAAACCTCGTACCAAAACTGGTCTTGGAACAGCCAGGACTGGCCAGGCGGATTCGGCCAGCAAATCATCGGAGAAACATGGCATTCGCACCATGGAGTTCACAATGGCGAGGCGACCCGAGGTGTCATCAACGAAGATGCCAAATCGGATCCTATTCTGAACGGAGTGAAGGATGTGTTTGGTCCCAGCGACGTCTACGGCGTTGTCCACCTGCCAAGTACTGCCAAAGTTCTGCTTCTAGGTCAAGTTGTAAAGGGAATGAAGCCAACCGATCCACCGGTAGAAGGCGACAAAAACAGTCCGATGATGCCTCTGGCTTGGACCAAGGATTATCAATACGACAACGGCCCCAAGGGCAAAGTCTTTTGCACCACCATGGGTGCCGCGGTGGATTTTCTGAACGAAGATCTTCGTCGATTGATCGTCAACGCAACCTACTGGATGACAGGTCTTGAAGATAAGATCCCCGAGCAAGCAAGCGTTCAAGTTTCGGAGAATTACAAGCCAAGCTACTTTGGTTTCCGAGACGCGAAATTCTTTAGCTCGAAGAAGATCCGACCTGTGGATTTGATTCCTAAGTAGTCGCGGCGTGTACGACGAATGCGATGACGAAGAAGAACAGGCAAGAACTGCCTATCACGAGGCCGGACATAGCGTGATGGCAGTCCTGTGCGGCGCTCAAGTTTGCCGCGCATCCATTTCTCCTGAGGAGTCCCTACGCCATGGAGAGGTGGAAATTCACTGGCCTCGCAATAGCAAGACCGAGGACCAACTGGCAACTATTCTTTCGGGACCAGTCGCCGAAATGATCTACCGTTCCGAACCTTTGCATCCTGGCTTGGTGGAGCAATGGAGCCAAGATTGGAAACAAGCTTGGGAAATTGCACGCCCTCGCTGCCCCACCGATCGCCGTTGCCTTCAAATGCTTGAGCAACTTGTTGTTCAGCTCCATAAAAGCCTATCACAAGATCGGTACTGGTCCGCCATCGCAGCCGTTCAAGATTTGTTGATGGCTCATGAAGAAATCAGTCACGACGAGATCGAATACGAAGTGAACGCGTGGTTGCGTTAGCTAAGGGTTTGGATTTCCACGGGCATCACATAGTTACCGGACAGCCCAACTCGGACATTGCTGCAACGGTCAAGGTAAAACTGTCTCGGCTCTTCACGCGATAAACACAGCGCTAAAAATCGGTTCTCTGCAACAAATCGGATGGGACTGACAACACGCCGAGTCCGTGAGCCGTCCTTGCCCTCATAATCGAGAACCAATACGAGGTCATCGGTTTGTTGCATCACGCGCTCGATCAATTTCGCAATTCGCACCGTTGCAGGCAGAGCGGATGCAGGAGGGGTAGTAGCCGGCAGGATTGGTTTAACTGCAATTGGAGCAGAACTCGAATATGCCTCCGCGAGTAGCGTTGCTGTCATGCTCATGGTAATCCCCAAGGTGTGCGAAAGAGTGTCTTCGAAAAGGTGAATTCGTCCGGCGGTGCATTTGATGTCAGTATCAAAGAAACGCATGGGACCATCATCGAGCCTCTCTAGGACACGTTTGGTCAAAAGGTTGCCGAAATTGTTTTTTTCGCAAGTTGAGTGAACTCGGCGGAGATAGCATCCAGCGAGTGAAACTTTTCTACATACTGACACCCGTCTGCCGATCGCGGGTTCCACTCGTTTTCGCTCTCGTACCATCGCTTTAGCGTTTCGGAAGCTTGGTGAACATCTCCGTCATGCGACTTGCCCGCACCAGACTTAGCTAAAAAACCATCGAAGTCTTCAAGCGATACGATGGGTGTGCCACTTGCCGCAGCTTCCAACAACACGTTGGGAAAACCCTCGAATTCAGGGGAGCCTGTAGAAAGAAAGATGCGAGATTCTCGCATCCGTTCAGGCATCGATTCATTGGGAACAAAGTCGATCAGCTGAACGTTGTTCGGTAGCTCTTTTTCAACCTGCCTTCGAATATCAGCTTCACCCGCATTGAGAACGACTTGGAATGGCACCTCGGGGCACAACTTGGCAATCTCGATAGCTAACAATGGGCGTTTGTGAAATCGATCGGCTCGGCCTACCCACAGAACTCCTTGTCGCAAAGGATGGGTTGCCCCTAAAGAAAAGCGATTGGGATCGACCGGATTTGGAATCAGGTTCAAATGAAAAAGTTCCGTACTTTGCCCGCGAAGCGTTGGTTCAAGAGATTGGAATTGCTTCTGCTGCGCCTGGCTTTGAAAAATGATAAAGCGGCAATATGTCAGGCAGGCCTGAGCCACCGCGCTTGTGACGCCATATTTATCTTGAAAGTCTTCTGTTCCGTAAAGCTTCGGCTCCAAGTCCGCATTGGATTGAATCCAAAGCAAGATTGGAATTCCGCGGCGCTTTGCGATTTCGCCAAGCTGGCTCGAAGTTTCGTTGACACCGAGAGCCAAAAGAATCTGGGGCGAGAATTCTTGAAGCGATTTTTCGATTGCATCCTGCTCCGAATAAGGCTTGAAGAACAACTTGCTGACAGCGAGCGTGGGAAACTGCCAAAGAAGATTCGAATTCCATCGTTTGATTCGAAATCTACCCGCCTCAGGATCGATCTCCATGGATTTTGAAACGCATTGCCGAACATCGCGTAGCGGTTCATGGATGGCGCTGACCTGAACTCCATGAACTGTGGTCGTGCTTCGTGACCGTCCGCTTCGAACCAGAAACATCACGGAATGGGAACAATCTTTGGCCAATGCCTGGGAAAGACTCCAGGCGAACGTTTCTAGACCACCGATTTGCCTAGATTCACGCGAGTCGATCAATGGACTTCCGTTCAGAGCGACAATCGCGATCTTCATGACTTCAAAACTTGCCCAAGAAGGGATAGGGAATTTCACGACGCCGAATTTTCGCCTGATGAGCGCGTTTTCGCCATCGAAGAATCAATTGAGAAACGACACGTTGGGCCGCCGGCAACCTACCGAGCATCGATATGAGCTTTTGGCTTTTCGATCCTTCTTCAAACTGTGGGCTTGCGTGCTGCGAATCCCCAGAACTTACCGAACTGGAATCCTTCTCTGCTTCCGCCCATGTACGAGTATAAACCCACTGCTGCGGCGTGCGAGACTCGAACCCCGCAAGGGCCGTGGAAACGGAAAACGCGAACCAGATTTTATCGGAAAGTTGCCCAAGAGAGATAAATCGTTCGGGAGAGCCAAGGTAGTCATAAACATTCCATACGCCACGCGGCAGGTCGATTGGTATCTCGCAAAGCCAGACACGATGAACGTCAAAACCTGATGCAGCATAGAAATCGGCATACAACGTGGGTGAGACACTGTAAAACCCATGCTCGACACAGTTGGAAGCCGGCGTAAGGTGTATGACTCGGCCCCCCTCGCGAACCATTCGAACACAGTGCCGCAAGCCGGCCGCAAAATCGAAAACATGCTCCAACGTGCCGCTATCCAACACCACATCAAAACGGTGGTGCATGGATTCGGGAGTCTGGGGAGCGTTCAAGTCCAGGATCATCTCGCAGGACTCATAGTCCGAGTAGTCCAACCTGACGATCGAATCAAAGCCTAGACTTTTCAGCAACCAATCGTCGGAGACAAAACCCAGCTTGGATAGACTACGCTCACGATGCAGTTCCACGGGATGGGATCGCAGCGCAACCTGATGCTGATCAGCTAGCGCACGCACCTCGTCCGCAGTCACATAGACATGTTGACGCCCCAATGTAACAATCGAACCCTCGAATGGCCGTTTTGCCGCCTCGGTCATTAGCAAATGAACGGCGGCTCTCGCAAGTCCCATGATTTAGCTAGCGAAACGCTGGTTCGCGTTCAGCTCGAAGGCTTGTTCATTCTCTTGACGGAACTGCATTAGAAATGCATCTTCCGGCGTGTCCTCGTAAAAGCCTTTCAGGACTCCCGTGGCGCGAAAGCCCAACTCCCTAAAGAACAGCTGAGCGTCCAGGTTCGTCTCGCGAACTTCCAACACGATTCGGTTTCTGCGCTGGTAGGCAAGTTTCGAAATCAGCTTCTCAATCATCGCCTTGCCGACCCCTTCGCGACGGAATTCAGGACGGACCGCAAACGAAAGAACATGGATTCGAGTCTTGTGGAGTTCATAAATCATGAAGCCCGCAACTTCTTCATTGCGTTCGGCAACCATTCCGATGCAGTCGCGTTGTCGAAGGCAGCGAATGAACTCGTCTTCGGTCCAAGGGAATTCAAAGCTGTTGGATTCGATAGCTAGCACTGACGGCATGTCGCGACGAATCATCCACCGAATGTGAACGCAAGACTTGTCCGAGTCGATCCTTGGCATTGACTAGATTCCTTCCGAGAACTTTCGCTTTGCTGCAAAGCAAGATCACACTCTCCTCAATCCTTGCCTTAAAGCCAGTCGAGAAGAACCCTTCATCCGCTAGATGCGGTAGGGATCGCGACGATACCAAAGCATCTTAACGGAACCAAGACTAGTTTCTCAAGAACCAAGTTATTCGCAGAATGCCTCAAGTCTCCGCCGGACAGACACTTGGTATTTGAGAATGCAACACGTGCTCAAAATCAAGGCAACCCTGCAAAACCACCCTCTTTGGGGTGCTGCTCAATTTGTGAGCAATGCTATCAAAATCACCCTAAAGCCTTGCTGGCATTTGTTTTGCGAAGGGGCTATTGCCAGCTAAACAAAGATTCGCTCACTCGGAAGAACGAGTCGGGAACGCGACCCAATTTTTCTTTCGACCGGATCCATCGTTCAAGGTGCAGGAAATGGATCCGCGGCAAATGGGCATCGACTTTTTGGTATGACACAAGGATTAAGGATCACAGGATGAACTTTGACAACAACAACAGCGGCGAT
>CAITIF010000874.1 GCA_903892365.1 uncultured Pirellula sp.
ATCACGCGGTACTTGTTGCGGTGAGGGTTGTCGACCGGGATCTTGGTCGGCGTTCCCTGAGCGTCGATCATCAACTGGGCCGATCCCATCAAGAGTTCGGCATCCGTTTCGAGCTCCACAGGAACAACCAAGAACTCGGGCCGAATGTTGATCGGCTTTTGATCCTTGGCTTTGTTGCCGGGACCAGCCTTCTGTTTGCGGAAGGTTGTCTTGGCCTTGGTCAAGCTATTGGCACTGAACGCCGTATCTACACCGCTCAATAAATTGCTGTTGGTGGCACTGAAAAACGCGTTCAAGTTGCCGAGTAGCAAGGTGAAGAACAGATCGTCGATCGATTCGGCACCGCTTCTACCCATTTGACGTGGAATATCCATGAAGGCCGACAAGTCATCGTTGATGATGTCTTGCCGAGTCAGCATAAGAATCTGACCGTAGGTATCGGCCTTGTTGGAATACTTCTGCTCGGAGAGCTTACCGTGCTTCAGTTCCCCGTCCGGAGCGACCTTTTCAAAGCCTCCGGTACCAAGCAAGCGGTAGCGCGAAACTTCCTTGAAATCGCTGACAGTTCCGATACTGCACAAATCGAACGCGGCGATTGGCGTGCTTTCATATGCGGCAAGCAATGTTTTGTTCATGACGTTTTCAAGGATGCCTGGTAATGACATGGTCGAGAACCCTGCCCGAATCGTTACGGTACCGTCGCCGAACACGCGCGGAATGTCGTGGCCCTCCATTCGCGCGCATTCAGCGACGAGTTCTCGCAAACCGATGTGCCGAAGTGGATCAGCAAGACTGAGGATCCGCTCGCCGTAGCTGGCGAGCAACTTCGTCTCAGCCAATCCAATCGAAAGACAGCAAGCTGCTTCAAGGACTTCGCGGGTGTAAGCGGGTTTAGAAGTGATCACACCAGGTGCTTGAGGACGTTCGCTGCGTAGCACTTCCAACTCCGTTTTCGTGAGACTCCAACCTTGTTCGATCGACTTGGCTTCCAGCTCGTCGTGGCGACCAGCACACAGTTTTCGAATCCCAGCGATGCGTCGCGATTCGGAAGCGAGTTCGGATCGGAGTTGAGCGACAGGAGACTGGACGATTGGTTTGTTCATGTTCAAGCTCGCATTGACTGGTTCAATTTGTTCGGTTTCTTCCGGAGCGTCCTCGCCCGGTGTTTCGTCATCCACTCGGTTGGCGACCACTTGGGCTTCCGTGTCATCGTCGGCACCGAGGGCAACAAAGCTGACTTCGCCAAGCGTCGACTTGCGAGCGATGTAGATCGGTCCCGAATGTTCGCGACCGTTCGCTTGTGCGGTCTTGCCCTCAGGGATGAAGACAACCTTGTCGGCACTCGCACCGAGGGATGCTTGCCAAGGGAACCCGTTTTCGCTGGTGGCGATGACCTCCTGCGCGGTAGAACCAACTCCCGAGATCACGCCGGCGACTTCCAAACGAGAATCGTTAACGCTGATGTCGTTCGTATGGCCGACAATACAAGCTCGATCGTGGTCCTTGAGAATCGGCCGCGACTTGCGAGTGACACGCATGCCGGCAAGATCAACAACAACCGGATAAGGCCATCCGCCAAGCCGCATCGCTCCGCCGGTGTAAGCCGTCATCGAGAACTTGCGCAATGCTGGCTTGCCTTCCTCGGTGGCGTCGGCGGCTTGCAACGCGATCGATGTTGCGTCGTCGCACACGATCCGCAGC
>CAITIF010000875.1 GCA_903892365.1 uncultured Pirellula sp.
CAACGAAAAGCGTACTTTGGCGGACGCTGTTGCAGTTGGTAACTGGGTCAAAAACAATCCTGACTTCCAAAACCAAAAATTAGTCGTTCTCGGACGATCGTTGGGTGGCGCTCATGCTGTGGAGATTGCGACCCAATTGCAAACCGACGGACTGCTGCTCGATCGAACTTTTTCCTCGACCGTCGACGTAGCATCTAGCCGTTACTTCTTCTTTCCCGTTCGATGGGTGATGGCAAACCAGTTCAAATCGATCAACAAGATCCCGTCCTTCCAAGGTTCTCTTCTGCAGTTGCATGGTTTGGTCGACGAAGTCATACCTTATCGCTTCGGTAAGCAACTGTTCGATGCATGCACCTCGGCAGACAAGAAATTGATCACACTTCCCGAGCTCTATCACACTCAGCCCTTGCCGCCAGAATTCTGGGAAGCAGGTCTCACTTTCATGAGAGCGATTGAATCGAAATGAATCGACATCGCGGACATTCGATACCCGAATTGGAACTGCTCGATTTTCCTTGGGATGACTCTCTACCAATCCCTGCCACCGTTCAGTCCGTTTTGGATTCAGCCGATGAGCAACTTCAAGCGTATTGGGACCAATGGCATCAACGTCCCATCGAACAGTATGTGGCTTGTGATTTTCGCGATGTGTGGCGTGCTCTCTATGAGATCACTCAAAGCAAGCTTGCCACGGGAAATACTTTTTGCGAATGGGGGTGTGGGTTTGGAATCGTTACCGGTTTAGCCTCCCAGCTCGGATGGGAAGCGGTCGGGATTGAAGCCGAGTCCTTTTTAGTCGATCGAGCGAGGGCTTTCTTAAAGCTGCATCGTTTTCCTGGTGAAATCTTGCATGGTAATTTCTTGCCTCACGGGAGCGAACGATTGGCTCGTTCGCAATCGAATCATGCATGCTTGTTCCATCAAGTGCCTAACGCATACGATCAGCATGATTTAGAGCTGGATGACTATGCCATGGTCTTCGCGTACCCTTGGCCGGGCGAACATCATTTCCAGCAGGAGGTCTTTCGGCACTACGCCCGCGAGGGTGCGTTGCTGCTCATGTTTCTTGGGCCCTACGAAATAGAACTCTATCGCAAAACCAGCAGCAGCTGATTGTGGTTCGCGATAGCACCGAATTCCCAAGGCGAATCGCGTGGTTGGTTTCGCACATCGCTGTATGTTTCTTCGAAAAAATCCGTTCAGTCGGTGCCATGTTATGTTCGACTCAATTTCTGAGTCTCAAAACGAAAAAACCTTTGCCGCTGAAGCGACAAAGGTTTGATTCGTTTTTGGTGAAGAAGAGCTTGGTTTTAGACCAATTCCTTCTTAGCTCCGATGAGCGTGCGTAGTCGTTCGGCCAAAAGACGGGCGTCGAATGGCTTCTTGAACGTCTCATTGATGCTCGATCGATCAAAGCTCATCGTGTTGCCGTCGTCTGGCAACAAAGCGATCAGAATGATCTCGGTGAAGTCGGCATTTTTGCGTAGGTTTTGGCAGATTTGCAATGCTTCAAGCTTGCCGACCGAGAAGTCGACGATCATGCAATCTGGGTGAAAACTTTCTGCTTGGATACCTGCCTCGAAACCGCTTGCAGCAACCGATACCTTGAAACTTCTTTCCTGCGGGAGTTCTCGTTTCAAGTTTTCGATTAAGACCTGATCTTGTGCAACGATCAGAACTTTGGCCATGGCCTCATCTTCCAAGTCACCCAAAGGCATACCATGCTCTTTGAGAAACTTGATGAGATACTCTCGGGGGATGCGTCGGTCTTGTGAACCGGGGATGCGGTACCCTTTGAGTCGGCCGGAGTCGAACCATTTGCTGACGGTTCTCGGGGCCACCTTGCAGATCTTCGCGACCTGGCCTGTGGTGAACACCTTCATATTTTTGGTCTCCGTTACCTTC
>CAITIF010000876.1 GCA_903892365.1 uncultured Pirellula sp.
CTTGGTTGGAAACATGGTGACCCTTTATCCCGGCTTGTTTCAAGCCGCTGTATGCCAAGTTCCCCTTCTGGATATGCAGCGTTACAACAAGCTGCTGGCAGGTGCTTCTTGGATGGCTGAGTACGGAAACCCGGATGACCCCGCACAGTGGTCGTTCATCAAAAACTTCTCGCCATACCATAACGTTCAAGCAGGTAAGAAGTACGCCAATGTGCTATTCACCACTTCGACCCGCGACGACCGAGTTCACCCCGGGCACGCTCGGAAAATGATGGCGAAGATGGAGCAGCAGGGCCATTCCGTTCTTTATTATGAAAACATCGAAGGAGGACACGGTGGGGCTGCCAACAATCGGCAGTCCGCGTTCATGCAAGCTCTTGCATACACTTACCTTCGACAGCAGTTGTTCGATAAAAAATAGAGACTATGTGCAGGGGCCCCTCGCGGATTGAGGGTGCTCCTTGGGGATGGGGCTGGCAACAAAATACAAGGCCTTGCTAGCAAAAGAAAAATTTTGCTGGTCTGGCCACGAGCGAAATGTGATTTCGTTACACTATGAAAATCTGTTTTTAGCAACGTACATATTTTGTTTTCGAATGGAGTCTCTATTGTGCTGATCCTAGGCCGCCGTACAAATCAATCGATCGTGTTCCCAAGCTGTGGGGTAACTGTTCGCATCCTAGATATCAATGGAAAGGTTGCGAAAGTTGGGATTGAAGCAGCTCGCAACGTCGAAGTCTTGCGGGGCGAACTTATTGAGGTGGGAAGTTCTTCGAACGCAGGGACATATTCTACAAGCTACGAACCATCCTCCGTGACGGCCTCGGAGGAACCACTGCTTCAGCTTTCGCAACGTGTTGCTGAGCTCAAGGAAAGCCTTCATGCTTTTCAGCAGTTAAGAGCAAGGGGCGAAGAAACCCAAGCAGATTCGGTTCTCAGCGATGTCCTAGCTGAGCTTGCGTTGTTAGACCGCGATTGCTTAGAGCACAGCGAACAAGTGAAGCGATCGCTTGCCCGCACATCAACGCAAAGGATTTCGGAATCGATGACACCTTATCATCTCAAGACGACATCTTCGGATACTACCACTCACATTTTGATCGTAAATGCTCCGTCAACCAGCGGATTTTTGAACCTTCCCAACGGAAGCTTCGTCGGCTGCCAAATCAGTACAGCCAACAGCCAACAAATCGTTCAGACGTCGCTGAACAGCAATGAACATTTTGATTTCATTATTTGCAATGATGAACCTGAAGGGAATCTGGAACTCGTGAAAAGGATTCGATCTATTTCTGCTTATGACAGGTCCCAAGTCTTCGTCACTCGAAAGTCCACGGACTTGCTGGAGCAAGTGAATCAATCCAATCAATTCGGAATTAATGGTTGGCTTGCCGGTCCTTTGGATGCATCAGATCTCTGGAGTCACATCGTCGAAAGCCAACAGATTGAAGACTGAAGACTACGCGCTCGTTGCTAAGTCCAAGGCAATCATTTTCGATTGCGACGGCACGCTTGTTGATTCCATGCCAGTCCATTTTTTGGCTTGGCATGAAACGATGACTCGTTATGGACTTCGGTTTCCGGAGGATCGTTTTTACTCGCTCGGTGGAATGCCAAGTCATCGCATTATTGCGATGTTGGCCGCCGAGCAAGGGGTTGAATTGGACGCAGACTTGGTTGCCATCGAAAAAGAGCAGGCGTTTTTAGCTCGCATTGATTTGCTAGTCCCTATCGAACCGGTCGTGCGAATTGCTCTGCAGAATCGTGGTGTTAAACCCATCGCGGTTGCAAGTGGTGGTTTCAGAGAGATCATCATGAAGCAATTGCACCAAGTGGAAATGTCCGATTGGTTTGATGCCATTGTAACCGCGGAGGACACCATTCTTCACAAGCCGGAGCCCGAAGTTTTTTTTGAGGCGGCGCGACGACTTGGGGTGGAACCCTCGTCGTGCTTAGTTTTTGAAGATGCTGATCTTGGGGTGGAGGCAGCGAATCGGGCCAACATGCCATGTATCGATATTCGCACCTTCTTTACCCCGCGTCGATTGGCCCCGGGGGCTTAGCGTGATTCGATGGCGATGGATTTGGTTTGCGGCGGCCATGGTGCTATTCGCTTTTGCTTGGCCAGCATC
>CAITIF010000877.1 GCA_903892365.1 uncultured Pirellula sp.
GATGACGATTTGATAATAATGCTCCGTCGATGCCGCGTACGACGTCGCATTCGATGCTGAACTGCCCAGCGACCCGTGCACGGATTCCGGTGCTGGAAAGACCCACTGGCATAAGCGATCAATCAAAATGGCATGAGGCTCCTGCAACCATGGACGGTCCCACCAAGTGTGTATGCCTGTGATGGGTGAGGAATCAATCAAGCTCGGTGAACGTCCCGCGTTCGATAAATGGTGCTGCATCGATTCCGGCAAGATTGCCTCCACCGTATGCCAAGGTACGGCGCAAAGAACTGAATCAAATTTCACGTCGCTCCATGAAGGCCGAGAAATGTTCGAAGCGTTGGCTGGATCGGCAACATGGCTTAAGCGAAACAAGCCTTGATTGTTCCGTTCCATACTCTTCACACCGCAACCCAACGACAGCGTGATTCCTTGTGCCTGCAGCGCCTGTGTTACCCGGTCGTCCATGATTTCGGAAAGAGGCAGATTCGGAACCAGCAAATGATACGCGCGACGGTCTGCCGCGAAACCATCCACGAGCACTTTGCGGGTCGCACCTAAGGTCACGCGATCTACCTGTTCCCCGAGTGCGCTCACCAAAATGGTTGCCCAGAAATTTTTGATACACGCTTCGGTCTGCCCTGCTTCCTTCAACCAATCGATCGCAAGCACTGAGGAATGCTCCTGGCATTTCTTCAATCGCAATAACTGGAGCAGCCCGCTGGCAACTCGCACGCGATCTGCAAACGTTAGCCCCGGCCATTTCCACAGCAAACCCGACAGATGGAAAGGGGCGGGTAAGGGCCATGACTTGATCTGGATCCGCTTTCCGTGCGAGGAAGCAAAATGGAGCGAATCTTGTTCGGTCCACAACGCTTTCTGGTCCGTATCCTCCAGCCATTGCTGAAGAGCTTTGCAGCAATGCATTCCAACATGTTGGCAGTAATCGACGGCTTGCCCCGAGCTAGAATCAATAAACGAGCCTACGCGTCCTCCGATTCGATTCTTCGATTCAATTAAGGTGACT
This sequence comes from uncultured Pirellula sp., assembly GCA_903892365.1. Lineage (GTDB taxonomy): Bacteria > Planctomycetota > Planctomycetia > Pirellulales > Pirellulaceae > JBKCUI01. The sequence goes on from CAITIF010000877.1 coordinate 1,028, forward strand.
TGGGCCCCGTTTCTAGCAAGGTGCATCGCAGCATTGATCCCCGCTAAGCCCGCACCGATGACGGCCACTCGAAGTCCCTCTTTCGGCCAAGGGTTACGTTTGACGGTAACGGGTTCGGCCAGCAATGGCGCGTTGTTGGTAAGTTGCTTTTGAAACAAAGGGGTAACAATATGATTGGCCAGCAATTGGCATTTTCGAACTGAGGATACACCGATTCGTCCTTGCCAAATGCATTCCGGAGCCTGTTCGATTTGCATCAGTAGCTCGCGGTAGGTGTGCCACATCAAAGAGAACATGCGTTGACCGTCTGGAGAGATTTCGCCAGCCACTCGCCAGCCGAGTTCATAGTGGGCATGAGCACGCTCCACATAGAGACGAATCAACCCTCGCCAATCGCCAAGTTCATTCAATGCAAAAACGCTTGGTTGCTGTCCCATCTGCAGCCAGCGTTCCGTTGAGATGCCAAAACGGTCAAGGTCTTGTTTTGGAAGATAGATGCGTCCGCGACGCGCGTCTTCCGCAAGGTCTCGCAAGATATTGGTCAGTTGAAATGCAACCCCGCAGTCCAGGGCTGCTTGTCGAGTGCTTGCGCTGGGCGGGGCTCCTATGGTCTTCGCCCAGATGGCCAGGCACGCTACGCCTACACTGGAAGCGACAAGATAACAATATTCCTGAGTTTCTTCCCAGCTATCAAGTCGAACCGGCCCGACGGTATCGATATCAACGCCGGACACAATGTCATGCAATGCCGATTCCGGAATTGCAAATTGTTGCACCGAATCTTGCAATGCCATGCGAATGCTTTCTAGGCAGGGCAAGGAAGACTGGCTAAGCGATCCATCCTGGGACACGTTGTCGGGGCTGGCAAGCTGGTCAATCCATTGGTGCCATCGGGATGCATTCCAAGCTTTCGCAACGGCGGTTGCGTTGTGATCGGCGGTGGTCTGCAATCCGTCAAACGTATCATTCGCATCGGTCGCGTCATCTGCGAGTCTTGCAAAGGCATATAGAGCCATCATCGCATCGCGACGAGATTGGCTAAGCAGTCCAAAGGATCGAAAAAAGCTGGAGCCGCTTTTCTTTGCGATGGAGTAGCAGGCTTGGTAAGACTTTGCTAGTTCGTTCATGCCAAAGGTCGACCGATTACTTGACCAGAGAGATTGCCAGTGAGGGTACCAGGGAGTTTGCAAGTGCGAATGGATCTTGGAAAAAGGATCGACTTCCCGAGCAACATGAGCTTTTGAGATTTCGTGACCTCGATCGGGCGGTTCCATACATCGAAACCAGCCCGCTCTATATTTTCCAAAATAGTAAGTCCACCGCGAACGAACAATTGAACATCGCGAGCCAGCCATCGCGGTACCTGCTCAACCAAAGGGAGTCCCTGGACCAAATGCTCGCGAGCGTAGTAGACCCAATCGCGAAGCGCATTCTGCAACGGGGCCGATTTGGTTCCTTGCAAGATATCGTCTTGTGAAATCGAGTAAGGGGTCCATCGCGATTGAGGCAGATAGATTCGATTTCGAAGTGCATCCTTTCGAATGTCTTGGCAGAAGTTAGCCAATTGGAGGCCCGTGCATACCAGATCGCTTTGCCGAATTGCATCGGCTTGGGTGGTTTTGGCAAGTCCCAAAAGGATACGACCAACGGGGTTCGCACTGCCGGAGCAGTACGCTAATACTTCCTCGTCGCTCTGGTAGCGATTGACGTGTTGATCTTGGCAGAACGCGTCGAGCAGTTTCTCGAACGGTTCGATGGGCAATGGGTGTCGCAAGAGAGTGGAACGAAGTGCGACAAAAACGGGATGTTTGCTGTTTCCGGCAAAGCATTGTCTCAGCTCGTTTCGCCACCATTCCAACAAATCGACCGAATTCCAAATTTGGGACGAAGAGGAATTCGTGGCTTGGCTGGGTGTTTCATCCGCGAGATCATCCGACCAGCGGCAGTAAGCATAGATATTGTAAAAATCTTGGCGAATTGATTTTGGGAGCAGGAAGCTAGCGACGGAAAAATTCTCGTAGTGATTTAGCGCAAGGTTTTTGCAGTAACTTTCGGACTCGGGCACCGACATTTCGCACCCATGGCAATCGGGGCCGAACCGAGCAAGGTCGTTCAGCACCAGCGACTCGCCGGATCGAGGTGGCGATTTGAGAGATTTTGGGGTGTTTGGTTCAGCCGAAGAGGCTTCGCGAAGGGGTAACATCCCGCTATCATATCTACAAATTGGCATACCGCTTTAGGACAAGATCACCGAATGAAAATAATTCTTGCTGCACCGCGAGGTTTTTGCGCTGGCGTCAACATGGCAGTTCAGAGCCTTGAGCTTGCGCTGAACCATTTTGGTCCACCGATCTACGTTTACCACGAGATTGTTCACAATCAGCATGTGGTGCAGACCTTTGAGGGAAAAGGGGCAGTTTTCGTGAATTCGTTGGAAGAGATTCCAACGGACTCCACCGTGCTTTTTTCTGCTCATGGAGTGTCGCCTGAGATTCGTCGAGTCGCCAAAGAACGACGCTTGAATGCCATCGATGCAACTTGTCCTTTGGTTACGAAAGTGCATTTGGAGGCGATCAAGTTTGCCAAAGAGCACTATACGATTGTGCTGATTGGTCACGAAGGTCACGACGAAGTGATCGGCACGATGGGGGAGGCGCCCGAGGCCATCGTTTTGGTAGAAGACACAGTTGACGTGGATGCGTTAAGCTTTTCGCCGGACACCAAGTTGGCTTATTTGACTCAGACGACTCTCAGTGTTGACGATGCCAATCGGATTATTCAACGATTGAAAGATCGCTTCCCGTGGATCGTTGGTCCCCCCAAAGAAGACATTTGTTATGCAACTCAGAATCGCCAGGAAGCGGTTCGCCTGCTTTGTGACCAGGCAGACGTTGTGGTCGTTCTGGGAAGTCAAAACAGCAGCAACTCGCAACGTCTGCGCGAACTGGCTCAAGAATCCAATCGACCAGCCTATCTTGTGGATGGTCCGCAAGATTTAGATGCCACGCTGTTCCAGCGAGGGCAGAAGGTGTTGATCACTGCGGGTGCGAGTGCCCCCGAGCTGGTCGTTCAAAACACGATCCAATGGCTCAAAGATCATTTTGATGCAACGGTCGAGGAGCAGGTTGTCCGTAAGGAAGAGGTCTACTTTCCGTTGCCAAAAGTTCTTCGCGCGATTGTCGCAAAATCTTAGCGTTTAGGAAATCAAGATGGATCCAAAAGCGGCTGATCTATTGGCGTGCCAGCAGCCGTTGTTGGCTCAATCTGTTTGCCTGCGATGCTTAGACCATCGAACCATTGTGTCCGGCAAAGGATCGGTTTTCATGTTGTGTCAATCGCAACAAACGCCAAGCCAGTGGCCCAAGTACCCGCCACAACCGCTGCGTCAGTGCGGTTATTTTCGAAGTGATGAGCCAGAGCCTGTGGCAGATTAGTTTTTGGGTTGGGCTTTCGCGAGAATTATCGCTTGGCGGTTCCATTCCTGCGCTTTGGATTCCGCTTCTGCAACAGAGATACCCGTTTCGATACCAGGCCGAAGATGCCGTGTTGCGGTGAGCCATGCGTGCTTGAGCGTGGATTGCTTTTGAGCCACGATAGCATGGATGGCGTTTGCTTGCGGGTGATTGGGCAGGCCTTGGTCGTTGATGGTCAGGCCCCAATGTTCTGCGAGTGGACGGGCAATGACCGCTTGGCCTTCTGCATTCGGGTGGACTCCATCGGACGCAAAGGTAAAGGCGCTGTCGACCAAGCGTCGCTTCATGATCTCGTTCTTCATGGCAGCATGCAGATCAAGCACGATCCATCCGTCCTTGCGTTTGCTCAATAGCCAGTTTGAATAGTCTTCTAGTACGTCATCGTAGCCAGCGTAGGGCTGTGGGTATTCATCACGTCCAGCGGGCAGGAGCCGACTTTGGATTGGCAAGGCATCGAAGAAGGCTGGAGTCAAATGGATCATGGATGAACCGCTATCGGAAACCTCTTTGTGCAACCGTTCCATACCCGATTTGAATTGACTGAAACGCATTTCATTGTTGGGATAGTAGATGCCATCGTTCATGCCATAGCATGCGATGACGAGATCTGGCTTGGTTTGGTCCAAGATGCGAGCGAGTCGTTCGTGAAGGTTTGGACGGGGGAACTGGCCGCCCGCGTGTCCGGGTTCGGAGAGGCCTGAGACGGTTTCACTGGGCAGTCCTAGATTGATGAGTTCTGCGGGCTGGTCAGGGGCTTCTGCAATCCAGGCGGTTTCAATCGCAGAAACGTACCCGCCAGCGTACGTGATGCTATCACCAAGAAACACAATGCGTTTTGCCTTGGGAAGCTTAGAGGAATCGCCAGGGAGTTCGGCGCATGCGTACTGAACGATGCTTGCATTGCAAAACAGAAGGCATGCGATTGCCAAGGATAAGGAGAAGAATCGATTGCAGTTCATAGTCATTTCCTAGAGTGGAGCGCTCGGGTGGGGAGTTGGAGGAAGGTGTCGGCTGTGCATCCTACACATCCATGGTAGCTCATTTTGATCGAAAACCTAAGCACATGGGTTGAATCCAACTTGGCGGGGTGACGCCTAACTGGCATTTTTGAGGTGCCTTGGCTATTCTAAGAGCCCCGGCGCAAGTGCTTTTGGCCTTGTTGCCCCCCGCCTTGCTTCACGCAATCCCAATCTCCCGCCATGATTTTATCAAGCAGTGTAAGACGTGTTCTTTCAAGCAAGCTCGCCATCGCTTGCTTTTTTGTGAGTTTGGTTTTTCCTTGGTTTGCACGCAACACCTGGTCTTTCGATGAAGATCAAATGGCATTCTTTGAGGAACGGATTCGACCTGTGCTTGTCGAGCATTGTTACGAATGTCATTCTGCGAGATCGGGTGAATCCAAGGGCGGGTTGCTTTTGGACTCTCGCAAGGGAGTTACTCTAGGGGGTGATTCGGGAAGCTCGATCGATCTAGTAAACCCGGACCAGAGTTTGATTCTGGGCGCGCTGCGATACGACGATTTAAAGATGCCACCTTCTGGCAAACTTTCGGACCAAGTGATCGATGATTTTGCGAAATGGATCGCCATGGGGGCACCGGATCCACGTGACGAGGCGGCTACGGTTGCTCCGAGCCTTACGGTCGATTGGGAGGGTGCTAAGAATTTTTGGTCGTTTCAACCTCGTACAGCAGTCAATCCTGCCAAGGCTTCTTCGGAGTGGTGTAGGAATCCCATCGATTCATTTGTCGAGCAGAAGCGAAATGCGGCAGGGGTTCAACCTGTTGAAGAAACGAGTCGTGCGACATGGCTTCGACGAGTCTATATCGATCTGGTCGGAATTCCGCCGACTCCAGAAGAGTCCATGGCATTTGAGCAAAGCGCGGAACCTGATATCTACGAGCGGACTGTTGACGCGTTGCTTGCATCGCCAACCTATGGACAACGTTGGGGTCGGTACTGGCTGGATCTAGCCCGATATGCGGATTCCAACGGAGCGGACGAGAATCATGCATATCCCGTGGCTTGGCGATATCGCGATTATGTTGTCGATTCGTTCAATCGCGATACACCGTACCATCTTTTTGTGCGCGAGCAGCTCGCTGGCGATCTCTTGATTTCATCCAGCAATCCACAGGCGTCCTCGCTGAGCGAAGCCGATCAAAGGCGATTGATTGCTGCTACGGGCTTCTTGGTGATTGGCCCCAAGATGTTAGCGGAACAAGACAAGCCAAAATTGGTTGCCGACCTCGTAGACGAGCAAATCGACACGATGGGCAAAGTGTTTCTTGGTTTGACGATTGGATGCGCTCGGTGTCACGATCATAAGTTCGATCCAATTCTAGCAAGTGACTATTATGCGCTGGCCAGTGTCTTTCACAGCACAAAATCGATGGAGCATTTGAATCACGTTGCCCAGTGGAACGAACGTGAGCTTCCGGATTCAGAGATCGTTCGCAGCATGGCTGTCCATGATACGAAAATAGAACAGGCGAATCTGCAAGTTCAGCAGCACACTTCGGAACTGATGCAAAAGCATGCGATACCAGCGGATTCGCCCGAGCCTTCGAAGCAGCTAGAAAGCGTTTTGAACGATTCCGAAAAGGAATCTCTTGCGAAGCTGAAGCAAGTGCATGAAGAACTTACCAAGTCTAGGCCGAAGCTACCCAAGGCGATGGCCGTTCAGGAGTCCGAGGTCCGGCTTGTCTCCGTGCATGTTCGGGGCAACCATTTGCAAATGACGGGGCAGCCGCTTGCACCTGCTGTCCCAACCATTCTGCGCAGGAGGGCAGCGACTGAAACGTTGCAGATGGCTCCTTCCAGTTCCGGTAGATTGGAGCTGGCGAATTGGATCGCGGATGCTCAAAACCCGCTGACAGCGCGTGTCATGGTGAATCGCATTTGGCAAGGTCATTTTGGATCAGGCTTGGTATCCACCGGATCGAATTTTGGTTTGCGAGGGCAATTACCAACCCACCCCGAGCTCCTGGATTGGTTGGCCAATACGTTCGTAGAAAACGATTGGTCGATCAAAGATTTGCATCGACTCATTGTGTTGTCCGCTACGTATCGAATGTCTACCGGATCGAATTCGCATTCGGAGCAGGTGGATCCTGAAAATCGACTTCTCTGGCGGCAGAATCGACGTCGACTGGAGATTGAACCACTTCGCGATTCGTTGCTTTCGATGGTTGACTTGCTGGATACCAGAGTGGGTGGTGAGGCTACCGCTGCAAGTGCAGCACCGGACGCGCGAGCGGTTTGGGCCAGCAAGATTGGGTCGGCAAGAAGAACCGTCTATTTGGAAGTGAATCGGGCAGCCATGTCCGACTTTTTAACCACTTTCGACTTTGTGGAGCCTGGAGTGTCGGTCGACCGGCGTCCGACGACGATTGTGCCGCACCAAGCACTTTATCTGATGAACCATCCATTGCCTCTGGAAGTGGGCCGTCAGCTTGCCAGTCAGATTTGGAGCCAAGGTGGCAATGATGCCCAGCGTCTGGAGCAGGTCGTCAGGCGGGTTTATGGTAGATCTGCAACCGTTGTTGAAAAGCAGATCGTTCAAAGCGTTGCATCGAGCCGAAAAGAGGAGCAAGACGCAGCGATCTCACATTCGCTTGAATCATTTGAGTCGCTTGAAAATTGTCATTCCAGCCTTGAAACCTGGGTCAAGATTTGCCGTGCGATGTTGTTAACCAACGAGTTTCTGTATGTGGAATAGAACCGAATTATCCCGGCGCGCCATGCTTGGCAATGTAGGTTGTGGTTTTGGAGCGTGGATGCTTGCCTCGCTATTGCATCAGCAGTCGCACGGCATGGGATCCAAAGCACTGGATGGGCTACATTTCCCGGCGCGAGCGAAGCGGGTCATCTTTTTGTTCATGCATGGTGGTCCATCCCAGGTCGACACGTTCGATTACAAGCCGCAGTTGATTAAAGACGATGGGAAGCCTCTGCCTTTTGAGAAGCCGCGAGTGCAGTTTTCGCAGACAGGCAACTTGCTCAAGAGCCCATGGGCATTTGCACAGCATGGTGAATCCGGTGCATGGGTCAGCGAGTTGTTCCCGGAAGTAGCGAAGTGCGTCGATGACCTTTGTTTTATCAAGTCGATGCATGGATCGAATGAAGCACATGGTGGGGCATTGCTGAAGATCCACACCGGGAGCGATACCTTTGTTCGGCCCAGCATGGGCGCTTGGATCAGCTACGGGTTGGGGAGTGAGAATGAGAACTTGCCTAGTTTCGTAACTATCAATGCAACGCTAGGTCATGGTGGAGTTCAAAACTTTGGTTCGGCCTTTTTGCCGGCCGAGCATCAAGCGACTCGGATTGGCAACTTAGCTTCTGGGATCAGCAATCTCAAGAATCCGGAACTCAGTGAATCGGATCTACGAACTCAGTTGGATCTTGCTCAATCGCTGAATCAGGGGCATTTGAAATCGGTCGGTCGCGATTCTCACTTGGAGGCACGCATTCAATCCATGGAGCTAGCATTTCGAATGCAGGCGGAGGCACCCGGTGTGTTGGATCAATCGGGCGAGACCGAAAGCACGCTGAAGATGTATGGAATTGATGCCAAGCAAACGGAGAATTTCGGGAAGCAATGTTTGTTAGCAAGAAGGCTTAGCGAATCCGGAGTGCGATTTGTTCAAGTCAGCCATAGTTATTGGGATCAGCACGATGCCCTACGCGCTCAGCACCAAGAATTGGCCAAGCAAGTCGATCTTCCGATTGCGGGCTTGCTGAAAGATTTGAAGGCACGAGGCTTGCTGGATGAGACTCTTGTGATTTGGGGGGCAGAGTTCGGTCGGACGCCAACGGCGCAAGGTACCGACGGTCGAGATCACAATCCGCATGGATTCACCTATTGGATGGCAGGAGGTGGCGTGAAACGCGGATTCTCCTATGGCGAGACCGATGAGTATGGATACTATGCGAGAGAGAACCGAGTGCATGTGCATGATTTCCATGCAACGTTGATGCATCTTCTTGGAATCGATCACGAGAAGTTAACGTATCGATATGGCGGTCGCGATTTCCGATTGACCGACGTTCATGGTCGCGTTGTGCACGAGCTGCTTGCTTAGTCCGTTCTAGTCACCGCGGTCAACTTGTGCCGCGGGTGTTAGCCGCGCCCGCCTTTCTTTGTGTGCATTCCTTATCGCGGCTATCGCCTGCAACGCAGGATGGCAAGCTTGGTTTAGCGATTTGGTTTGGAGATGGGGCGCCATTGCGATTCGCGACTGCTGTCGCCTCGCAGGTCTTCGCCCGAGCTGCCTAATGAAATCGGATCAAGATTGTTGCCCGTATTGTTGCTTTGGCCTGATGTGAAGCGCCCAGGCGTGCCTGGAGATACATCAGGTAAGCCAGACTTGGTTGGGTTACGGCTCAAGCTGGTTCGGGTCGAGTCCCGTTCGGACAAGGTGATGCCAGCTCGACGCGAATCGACAGCTTCCCCTAAAGAACGGTTGCTGGAAGATCGACTGCGAGAGTTCCCTTTCGGACTGGGCCCCAGTGCAAGTAGCTTTTCGCTTTCGGCAAGGCGTTGTTCTAATTGAGCGTTCCTTGCTTCCAGTTCC
>CAITIF010000878.1 GCA_903892365.1 uncultured Pirellula sp.
CAACAGGGCGGGAGTAGGGATTCCGAGTTTGCGCAACATCAAAAGGGGCGGATCGCAAACCTGTAAAAAGTACCTGACGCATCAGTATGCCGCATCCGGCTCAGTGCGGCTCAATTCAATCGCGTTGACCCTGCAGGGCTATCATGCAACCAACGCTACAGAGGTATTACGGTAAGCCGCCACAGAATTTTTCCAACATTGCTGATTTAGCGGCAAACACTTTTCCGATAGCTTTTACAGATGACCCCTTCGGAGCTTTATCAGGGCAAACTCGATCTGGTCCAGCTGGGGGCAGCGTGGATCATTTCGCAAAGCTCCGTCGGGGTCATCTCTTAAAAGTGATGCCGGGCTTTTATCGGCAGGTAAGGGTTTCTACTTAACCACATCAAACTTGGTAGAAAAATTCTTCCGACCATCGTTTGCATGGTGACGGTTAATTTGGTTCGGAGGATCGTAGAACTTTATTTCTGCATCCAAGTCGAACGAAAAGTATCCGCAATCAAGATCCATCCGCCAACTAAACCGATTGCGTTGCCGGTGCCCTAAAGTCCTCATTCTAGGATTTGCACACACGGCATTTGCCAGTTTGCCAATATCCGCGAGAATCCGCTGTCGCTGAATGCAAGCATTAGCCGATCATCGCAAAGTCGAGCCGTTTGGGAGAACAACAGCTCAGATTCCCATGCCTTCCTGACCCTTACGTTCGCTGACCCATCAACCAACCGCATGTCCGAACAACAACGAACAATACTTGCTTCGGGCCCTTGTTCCGTGCACGCTTGGCCGGCCGAAGTTGCCATGAACAGCCTGAACCGGACATCCCGTCTCCTCGAGGAGGTAGTTCCCAGCGTGCAAACAGCTCCTACCCTCAGTGTCATAGTCCCAGTGTTCAACGAAGTGCGCACGCTTCGTGAAATTGTTGAATCCGTAATGCGGCTTCATGTATCGAAACAAGTGATCATCGTTGACGACGGCAGCACCGATGGGACGCTTGAAGTGATTGAATCGCTTCGACAAGAGTGTGGTGCGACAGTGCAGCTGCACGACCGGAACCAAGGCAAAGGGGCCGCCATTCAATCGGGCATTCGGTTAGCAATTGGCGACATCGTGATCGTGCAGGATGCCGACCTGGAATACAATCCCGAAGACATCCTAAGCGTCATTCAACCGATTTTGGACGGCGAAGCTGAAGTGGTTTTCGGATCGCGTTACCTTGCGAATTCTCATCAAGATCAATCTGCGTTTCATCGTTTTGGCAATGCGGTGCTTACCGGCTTAAGCAATTGGATGACTCAGCAAAAACTTACCGACATGGAAACGTGTTATAAGGCCTTCCGCAGGCAGCTTCTTCAGAGCATTCCGATTGAGCAGCAGAGATTCGGCTTTGAGCCGGAGATAACGGCCAAGCTTGCAAAGAAAAAAATTGTAATTCGCGAGGTTCCGATCCGGTACCAGAGTCGGTCCTGGAAAGAGGGCAAGAAGATCGGGGTCAAAGACTTATTCAACACCTTGTGGTGTATCTTGCGTTATCGTTTCGCATCGTAGATCACGTTGGAATCGTTTTGTTCTGGTTTCTATTGTCGGGATAGAAGCCTGGTTGGCAGTTCCGAGCAGTTGGGGACAACTGCTCTACATTGTAGAACAGTTGTCCTCAACTGTTCATGAAGCTTGCAGAGATTCCCCATCTCAAGCCCCTGTTTGCTGGCATTCAACGCTCCGGTGAAAGTCGAAAAACGCGTTGGAATTGTTTTATTCTGGTTTCTATTGTCGGGATAGAAGCTTGGTTGGCAGTTCCGAGCAGTTGGGGACAACTGCTCTACATTGTGCAATTCCTTAAAGTACGCGGGCGACGATGCACTTCAGGTAGTCGGTTTCGGGGCATGACATACAACTTGGATGATCGGGAGCGGCCCCGCGTTCTTCAAGAATTTGCACTTCGCGGTTTACACGCGTACTCACCCCACGAAGCATATCTCGAAAATCTTCCCTGGACACTCTTCCGGAGCAGCTGCACGTAACAAGCGTGCCACCTGGGTTCAGCATGCGCATCGCCAGGTAGTTTAGTTTATGGTACGCTCCCAGGGCCCTTTGAATATGGTCGCGTGAGCCCGCCAACCGAGGAGGATCCAAGACAATGGTGTCAAATCGCTCTTGCGCATCCAATTTTCGCGAAAGTGAATCAAAGAAATCAGCCTGCTCCCAAGTAATACGGCCTTCCAACTGGTTTAAGCTGGCATGTCGTCGGGCGGATTCCAGAGCCCTCTCGCTACTGTCCACGGCGATGATTTCCGACGTCTTGCAATGCTTCGCGATCGTAAGCGAGAAACCACCCACATAGCAACATATATCCAGTACTCGGGAATCAGGTTGCGTCCAACGTGCTGCGGCAAGCCGATTATCCCGTTGATCCAGATAAGTCCCTGTCTTTTGTCCATCTTTCAGGTCAACATGCCATTGAAGTCCATTCTCTTCGATCAAGACTGGTTCTTCGGGAGGCTGCCCAATCAAAAAGCGACTCTCGGGTTGCATCCCTTCGCTCTTGGCGGTCCGTTCCTCTACTTGCAACGATATACTCAAGGGACGGTAATGATGAAACAACCGTTCGACAATACAGTCCAGGAAGGGCATCAAGGCCGCTGAGGTAAGTTGGATCACCAAATGTTCCGCGTACTTATCAACCACCAGCCCGCTCAACTGGTCCGCCTCGCTGAAGACAATCCGCAACGCTTGCTGATGGGAGCCGTTGGCAAGCCGACTACGCAGCTGGATCGCTCGGTCGAGCCGCTTTTGAATCAGATCCTTCGTAATGAATTCACTGGAGTCCCATGTGAACATACGAACGCGAATACGACTGTTGGGGTTGTATAATCCTCGCCCGATCCACTTGGTTTCGTAGTTCACCAGGTCCACTTGCTCCCCCACCGCCGGAGTCGAAGCGGGCTCAATGATAGAACTAGCTAAGATCCATGGATGGTGGCCTGAGAAGGAGCGTTTGTTTTGAGATTGAAGGATAATTTGACGAAGGACGGTCACAGGACGCTTTTCTGGTTCGATGAGCACAAAGGATATTCAAGATGTTTAGTATATTTCGCTTCCTCGAAGATGCATCCAAGGATTTACGCCAGAGCGCTGCGAAAAAGCTCGAACAAGGGCTCGCCAGCCCAGGCGACGAAACTTACCGTAGCCGTCCAGGGATACCACTATTGAGGAATCGGACCAAGGGCCCTATACTGAGCCCCGATAGACCAACAAAATCCCAGAGAAAATTACATTTAGCCCAATTTGACGGCGCGACGATATGAAGAGCGAACGAAAACAAATTCAAGAATCGAACCTACTTGCCGACAAAATTGAAGCTCAGTTTGTCAAAGTAAAAAAAGCATTGCCAGCAATTCTTGCCGTTTCGGCCATTGTTTTGGTTAGCTTGCTCGGCTACGGACTTTATTCTTCGATGCAGGAAACAGCCGCCGCGAAAGCTTGGACGGCCTTGTATTTTTCGGATACGGACCCGTCCGAATTAAACTCCATTTCCAGCGACTTTGCGGGCACATCGGCGGGCCAATGGGCAAAGCAAAAGGCGGGTGACGCGTACATGGCTAAGGCTTTGGAACGAGTCTACGTGGATCGAGAAGTCGCTGAGCAGTATTTCAAGCAAGCGATTGACGAATATCAAGGCGTAACAAGCACCACTAGCGACGTCTTCCTCAAGGAACGCGCCTGGTTCGGTCAAGCACAAGCTGCGGAAGGATTGGGCGATTCCGAACAAGCTGTTTCTTGTTATCGCAAGGTAACCGCCACTCCTGGATTGAGCCCCGAACTTTTGGCGAGCATCAATCAACGGGTCAATTGGATCGAAAGCAAATCAGGAGAGGCGTTCTTCGCTTGGTACAAACAACGTAAGTCCGCGGTTCCTGCCTTGCAACAAGCCGAACCAGTCAAGCTGCCATTGCCCGGGGCCCCAGATTTCCAATTCAAAGATTACCTTCCCTCGGACAAGCCAACCGAACCCGCAGGTTCAACGACCGAACCGGCCGTAACCGAACCAGCCGCCACAGAGCCTGCAGCTTCAGAGCCTGCAGCAGCAACACCCGCTGCCGAACCGGCAGTCGTGCCACCACCTGCTACAGAGCCGCCTGCTACCGAAGCTCCGGCAGCTGCTGAAACTCCGGCCACCGAACCCAAGTAGACGCGTCTTTTTTTGTTGTTGCTGATTCTCTTCTATTGATTTGATACCCCATGTCCAGCGCTGATGTTCCGGAAGAGATCCCGTTGGATGAGTTCGAATTGCCGACAGAGGTTCTTTCCGAAACGAGCGATCCGATTTCGCCGTCGTTGATTGACGCCGACCGCAACGTGGAATTCGTGGTCTCCGAAGAGCACTCGGGCAAGCGAGTGGATTTAGTTCTCACGTTAATGCTAGATGGTTACAGCCGAGTTTTCCTGCGAAAGATCGTTGCTGAAAACAAGGTTTTCGTGGACGGCAAGCCTGTGAAGCCCGCCTTTAAAGTCTTCGCTGGCCATGTTGTCACCATTCAGTTGCTACCATTGCCTCCCACAGATGGTCCGATCGCAGAAAATATTCCGCTAGACATTTTGTTTGAAGACGAATGCATGGTGATCGTCAACAAGCCACCCGGGATGGTCGTGCATCCTGCGAAAGGACATTGGTCTGGAACATTAACGGCCGCGCTTGCCTACCATTTTAAAGACCTCAGCGATGCCGGCGGACCGACTCGACCTGGCATCGTGCACCGTTTGGACCGCGACACCAGCGGAGTGATCGCCATTGCAAAAACGAATGAAGTCCATTTTAAGCTCTGCGCCCAATTCGAAGCGCGCGAAGTGAAAAAGACCTACATTGCAATTGTGTCTGGTTCCTTGGACCGCGACCGAGACCGCATAAGCCAACCTATCGGCCACCACCCGTTCCAGCGGGACAAGATGGCTTGCCGCGCGGGCCATTCGTCCAGCCGCGATGCAGAGACTCATTTTGAGGTCATGCAGCGGTTTCGAGGTTACATGATGCTGAACGTCTTTCCAAAGACCGGGCGAACTCATCAAATTCGGCTGCATTTGGCCCATATTGGATGCCCTGTTCTTTGCGATCGACTCTATGGTGGGCATGCATCGATAACGCGAGGGCAATTGCAACGTCGCTACGTCCGAGGTCTCGCACCTCAAGACAGCG
>CAITIF010000879.1 GCA_903892365.1 uncultured Pirellula sp.
ATGGGTCGAATCGATCTAGCTTGACGTCTGCGATTAGCATTTCGATCAAGGTTTCGCCAATGGATGCGTACTTTTCGGTATCGCTCGAGTAGAGTTGACTGGCTTTTAAGAGCCAGTTTTCGCGAGCCTGGTTCGCAATTTCTAGTCCCTTGCACCACTTTAAGAAAAAGTCGTCGCGTTTGGGTGCCGTCAGATTTGGTTCCACTTGCAAACGGCTCTGTACTTCGTCCATGTCCGCCAAGGCCGTTCGAAAGCTCTCGAACGAGTTTCGATATTCGATGGCGAGAGCCGATTGGTCTTCGACTGGGACGATTCCAAACGTCTCGCGACGGAGCTGAGCCATTTGCAATTTGCGAGCTGCATCTTGTTGTTTGGCTGCCGCCCTTTCCTCGGGAGTCTGGGTCGAATTCCCGTTGCCGGGTGCTCGCTGAGCCAAGATCCGGTCGGCGGGAAAGGCTGCCACGAGCAAGGCGAATCCCAACAGGAGAGTGACTTCTGCACGGGAATGTTGGCTTTGAAACGGGCTACGCACTAGTGAGAATAGGTCGAATGGCATACGCTTTGTTCTGAAAACGTGGGACAGGACGATGGAAATCGGCAACAAATCTATAGGACAAGACGGATATTGGAAACGACTACTCTTCGAATCATCGCCGGTACGCTTCGTACCCGTAAAATCCAATTTGCAGTAGATCCTCGAACGCGTCCGATGAAAGATCGAACGCGTGAGGCCGTCATGAGTTTACTCGGTGGTACGTTCAAGGATGCGGCCGTGTTCGATTTATTTGGCGGAACGGGCGTTCTTGCCTTTGAAACTTTATCGCGAGGTGCGTCCAACGGGGTGGTTTTTGAGATCTTGAAGCAGGCGGCTCGGGAGATCCAAACCAACGCTAAAACCCTCGGAATCCAGGACAAAATGCAGATATTGCAGTCGGACGTGCTCGATTGGTCGGACGGCCTGCCGGCTAGCATCGAGCGATTCCAGTTGAGACCGGAGCAAATCTGGGTTGTGTTCTGTTGCCCTCCCTATGCCATGTGGAAATCGGATGGCCAGCGGCTTCAAACCATGATTGGAAATTGGTGGAAGGCAGCCCCGATTGGGTCCTTGTTCGCTGTGGAGTTGGAGGAATCAACCCCTGTGGAGCTGCTTCCGCCGAACATCGACTGGGACGCGCGAATCTACAAACCAGCTCGAATGGCAGTTGCTGAGAAGTCGTTGTAGGAACCTGTTGATTGATCATAATGCTGGTTCTTGTTTCTTTCCCACCTTAAGGATCCCCTCCTAAAATCATGTCCTCTGAATCCAAAAAACCAAATTCTGTTGCGATCTCTCGACGGTCTGTTCTTTTGCCCATGGTGGCATCGGCGGTGGTCGCGAAGGTCGCTTTGAGCTCACGTGCTATCGGTTTGGCGAACGCCAACGAGCCAAACGCGACATTCAACGTTGCGGGGCCAGGAGATTCGAAAAGCGCGATTGCGGCTGCGAAAGCCTTTGTTGCGTCGCTAAGCTCGGATCAGCAACGTTTGGCTGTGATTCCATTCGAAACCGAGAAGCGAGTGGATTGGCACTTCATACCAATCGATTCTCGCAAGGGCCTTCCTCTTCGCGACATGAGCGAACCGCAACGTCAAGCTGCGCTTACCTTGATGCGTCAAGTCTTAAGCCCTGCTGGTTATCAACGAGCCCTGGACATTTTTGCGTACGAAGCCATTTTGCTGGAGCTGGAAGGGCCGGCTGCAGCCAAGCGCCGCGATTATACCAAGTACTACTTTACCCTTTTCGGGGAACCCACCGAAACGAGTCCATGGGGACTGAGCATTGAGGGGCACCACCTTTCTATCAACTACACATTCGAAAAAGGCATGCTGGTGGATTCGACACCTCAATTTTTCGGAGTCAATCCAGCGACCCTGAAGAAAAGCTTCTCCCTTCCCGATATCACTCAACCTGGCAAAAAGCGCGAGTTCGATTCGGGCGTCCGGC
>CAITIF010000880.1 GCA_903892365.1 uncultured Pirellula sp.
ATCGACGCGGTCATGATCGCAACGCCAGACCACTGGCACACCAAGATCTCCGTCGAAGCGATGTACGCAGGGAAGGATGTCTACTGCGAAAAGCCACTCACTTTGACTATTGCCGAAGGTAAATTGATCGAAAAGGTCGTCAAGGAAACGGGGCGAGTCTTTCAGGTGGGTACGATGCAACGCACCGAGATTGACCAGCGCTTCCTTTTGGCCGTGGCTCTTGTAAAGCATGGACGTATCGGAACCGTTCAGCGAGTCACTTGCGGCATCAACGGGATGGATGCATCCCCCGTCATTCCAGTCGTACCGGTTCCGAAAGAACTCGACTGGGATTTTTGGCTCGGACCTGCACCCAAAGTCGACTACCGTTCCCTACCAGAAATGCGCGAAGGTTATGGTGGCGGAGTGCCCCTGCATAGCAATTGCCATTATGCCTTCCGCAACTGGCACGAGTATTCCGGCGGCAAGCTAACCGATTGGGGCGCTCACCATGTCGATATAGCGTGCTGGGCTCTTGGGGCAAGCGATACAGGCCCCAGCAAGGTTTCTCCTTTAGAGTTCAAGCTGCCAGTGGAGTACAAGAATGGGCATCCATTGGTTCAGGATCAGTACAACGCAGCCACCAGCTTTAAGATCCAAGCCGACATGCCAAACAAAGTCGAAATGATCATCACGAGCGAAGGGGATAACGGAATTCTGTTCGAAGGAACCGAGGGGCGATTCTTTGTGAACCGCGGCAAAATTGCTGGCAAGCCAGTCGAAGATCTAAAGGAGAAACCGTTGCCCGAGGGCGCGATTGAAGAAATTTATGGCGGCAAAGTTAGCGAGAACCACACCGCGAACTTCATCGAGGGCATGAAGGCTCGGAAGCAACCGATTTCCGATGTTTGGACCCATAATCGAATGCTCGAAATCTGCCACCTCTCCAACATTGCGATGAGGCTGAATCGTGCTCTTCAGTGGGATCCCGTAAAGCGCGAAATCGTGGGGGACTCCGAAGCCAATTCCTTCTTGTCACGCGAGAGCCGCAAAGGTTACGAGACCCAGATGTAATCCCTGGACGGATTACGTAGCCTCTGGCTGGGTTACTTGGTTCCCGGTTTCTTTGTAACCGGGATACCAAGCTCCCGCATGAGCATTTTCATATCTTCCCATGTGAGACGCTTCGCGTCCACATTTCGAAGAAGGTACGACGGGGGGTAAGTGACCAAGACTTTGGCTCCTTGGTAGGCATGAAAGCGTCCGCGAAGCCTACCGATACTTTCAGTGCTTTTCAGAACAGCGCGTGCCGCGATCGAACCCCAACAGACGATGTAGTCGGGTTGAATGATCTCCAGCTGGGACTCAAAAAAAGGGCGGCAGTTTTCGATCTCTGCCTCCATCGGAGTTCGGCTATTGGGCGGTCGGCATTTCAGTGCATTGAGAATATAGACCTCCTCGCGCTTTAGCCCACTCGCAATCAAGATCTTGTCTAGCAGTTCCCCAGCGGGCCCAATAAACGACTCGCCCTTGCGATCTTCCTCTGCCTCCGGCGCCTCTCCAAACATCACGATACGAGCATTCGAAGGGCCAGCACCGAATACGGTCCGCTGACGTCGGCAAGCGATCTCTTCGCATTTTCGACAAGCTTTGACTTGTTGATCCAACTGCGCGAGCTGCACCGTTCGACTTGGCAAATCCAACGCTGCTCCCCAAGGCTGAAACACGCCCAAAACAGGAAGTTCCGTACCGCTGCTGGGACCGCGAGAAGCAACAGGGTCTGAGCCCGCAGCAGGACCATTTGACGCAACTGCGGAAACGGCTGTCGGTTCCATTCGATCCAAAGATAGGCCCCCCATCGCCGATGCCTGCGTTGATTGGGATGATGAAGCCAAATACGAATTTTCGGTCCTCTCCTGGAGGCCTGCGGTCGCTTCGCTCGGAGCCGCCGAAGGTTCGGTTGAGGTGAAGAACTGAGCTTCCTGCAACTCCAACCAGTCCTTGGCGGCAGCCACATCCTGAGCATTGCTTGCAGGAATGAAGCCCAGACCGCTACGGTTCCAGTGCCTAAGCAACTGCTCCCCAGCTGTTTTCCATTGATCTAAATGCATCGACCGAGGAGCCTCATGGAAGCGAAAATAAGCTGATCGTGGTGTAAAAGTGCTCGAAAGAGTCGATTCTAGCAGGATGGTGGCAAGTGAACACTCCCGCAAAAACCGGGTTGAGGCTACTATACAAGGCGATCCACGTTCACATTCTCAAACGCTTTAGTATCTCAATGCCTATTCCTCGCGTCGCAATTGTAGGCCGGCCCAACGTCGGCAAAAGTTCCATTTTTAATTGGATCGCGGGGCGAAGATTGGCCATCGTCGAAGATACCGCCGGCGTTACCCGCGACCGTCTTACAACCCTGATTGAACACAACGGGCACCATTTCGAACTAATCGATACCGGCGGAATGGGAATCGAAGACGTCGATAATCTAACCGACGAGATTGAATCTCAGATCCAAACCGCAATTGAAGATGCCGACATTTTATTGTTCGTCGTCGATAGCCGTTCGGGCATGTTGCCGCTGGATCAAGAAGTAGCAGAGCGTTTACGCAAAGTCGATAAGCCAATCTTGCTGGTCGCCAACAAAACGGATAGCCCCTCGTTGGACCCTAACGCGGACGAATTTCACCGGCTTGGTCGAGGCTGGTTGATCCGAATCAGCGTACAACAGAATCGCAACAAAGACGAATTGCTCGATTTGATTTGCCAGCGGATCCCTCAACTGGATTCCATCCCGACGGAAGTTGAGCCACCCATGATGAAGATCGCCATCGTGGGCCGACGCAATGTTGGCAAAAGCACGTTCGTAAACACTTTGGCCAAAGCAGAACGATGCATTGTGAGCGAAGTCGCAGGAACAACCCGCGATAGCATCGATGTGATGTTCCAAATGGACAGCCACAAGTTCATGGCCATCGATACTCCAGGCTTGCGGCGCAACAAGAGCGTCAAAACGGATATTGATTGGTACGGGATGCATCGAGCCCAACGCAGCATTCGCCGAGCGGACGTGGTACTGATGTTTTTCGACTGCAAGCAACAAATGAGCAAGGTCGATAAGCAACTCGCTCACTACATTTCCGACAACTTCAAACCATGCATTTTCGTTGTCAACAAATGGGATCAGCTGGCCGGCCAAATGCCGACAGAACGCTGGGTGCGATACATTCGCGAAACTTTTCCGACGATGACTTACTGCCCCATCGGATTCATTACTGGACAAACAGGCAAAAACGTCAAAACGTTGCTCAATCATGCTCAAATGCTATTCAAGCAAGCAAACGAGCGCATTTCGACCGGTCAATTGAACCGATTGGTCAAGGCTGCCATCGAGCGTCACGAACCACCGTTGTTTCAATTGAAACGCCCCAAGATCTACTACGCAACGCAGATTTCCAGCTTGCCACCCACCATCATTTTGGTTTGCAATCAACCACAAGGCTTCCCAGCGCCTTATCAAAGATACCTGCTGACATTTCTTCGCGACCATTTGCCATTCGGTGAAATCCCTATCAAGCTCTATCTGCAGCCTCGAGCTCGCGATGATGAACGCGATGACTTGGGCGAACGAGGCTCCAGCCGAACAGGGATCGCGGCAGAAGAACGAGCAGGAACCGCGGCCGAAGGTTACGAAGCTCATTATGACGAATCCGAACTTGAAGAAGATTCCGAATTGGACTCGTACGAATTCGAGGACGAGTCGGAAGACGGTGAATTTGAAGACGGTGAAGAAGACGGTGAATTCGAAGATGACGAGTCCGAAGATGACGAATTCGAAGACGAAGAGTCGGAACTGAACGATTTCGAAGAAGGTTTAAGCG
>CAITIF010000881.1 GCA_903892365.1 uncultured Pirellula sp.
TGCCTTCCATAATTATCGCCTTAGGTGTGTCCATTTTGGTTGGCATGGGAGTCCAGCAACCCAAGCAAGTGGACCTTGGAGGCGTCGACTCGATTTCAAAAATGTCCAAACTTCCGGTAGTCGGAGTGTCTGCCATTCGAAGCTACGAGGGGCTCGAGACTTTGGACGTGAATGTCAATGGAACAGTGGTCCCTTATCGGCTTGTTACTCTGGCAGCCGAAGTCGCTGGCCGCATCAAGCACAAAAGCGAAGAATGCCAGATTGGAAAGTACATCCACAAAGGGGATGTCCTTTTCCGTTTGGATGCCACTGACTTTCAGCTTGAAGTCGATCGGTTGGCAGCGCTTCGCGATTCCGAATACGCTCAGCAAAAAGAACTGGACCAAGAACTTGCCAACGGTCAAAAATCATTGCTGCTGGCCGATGAAGATTATGCCTTGCAAGAACGCGAATTAGCTCGTCTCCTTTCTTTACCCAAAGGGATCGCCTCTGAGACGGAATTGGACCAGGCACGAAGGCTAAAGCTGAACAGCGCCAACCAACGTTTGGCGATTCAAAATCAACTGCGTTTGTTGGAGTCCCGACGAACTCGGATTGTTCTAGCAGAAAAACTGGCGAGTGCCCAACTGGAGCAAGCCACGGTCAATCTGGAACGCACAGAAGTCAAAGCCCCCATCTCGGGCGTCATCATCACTGAAGCTGTCCAAGAGGATTCGTTTGTCCAGAAAGGGGCTTCTTTATGTGTGATCGATGACACTCAACGAGTGGAAGTATCATGCAGTCTACGCGCCGATCAATTGCTTTTGATTCTTGATCAAACCAATGCTGCGCCTGGCACGGTCCCCTCGTCTCGGGTGATGAAGTCCGCAAGTTACGAACTTCCTCCCACACCGGTGGTGGTTTCCTACCGCGTTGCAGGCCGAGAGGACATGGTCTACGAATGGCATGGACATCTAAGCCGTTACGAAGGGATTGGCTTGGATTCACAAAGCCGAACTGTTCCGATTCGTGTCATGGTGGATGCGCCGCAAGAGGTATGGCAGAACGGAGTCAAAGTGGACGAAGAGGCCAACGGTGGTCTGCCAGCTTTGGTGCGCGGAATGTTCGTAGATTGTTCCATTCGGACGATCCCAAGTCGCCCGCTCGTGCTCATTCCAAAATTGGCTCTGAAGCCAGGCAATCAACTATGGCAGTTCGAGCCAAATGCCGATTTGGTTGCCGACGAAACGGCTATCGTAGATGCCAAGAATGACACCACTTCGTCATCCGTTGAACCGAAGAAAGTTGAACCGAAGAAAGAAGCGGCTCCAAAACCGAAGTTGAAGTTGGAAGAATGGTCCTCAGGTAACGTGAAGATCCTGCGAGACGTCAAGGTGATCAGTACGATACGTTTACCGGAAGATCGAACTCAAGAATATTGGATCGCCGAAGCGCGTCCTGACTTGTTGCCGGGGTCCTTGGCAATCGTGACTCCGCTAGCCAACATGATCGGGGATGGAACAGATCGAGCTCGGTATCAAATCGCAGTAGAAGGAGAAAAAGCGAAATGAAGACAGTGATACGTTGGGCAGTCAATAACATTGCGGGAATCAATGTTCTTGTCGTTTTGATCTTGATCACCGGCTTTTGCTGCTTCTTTGGAATGCGTCGGGAAACGTTTCCGGAATTTCAGCTGGATGTCATTCTTGTGTCGGTTCCCTACCCCGGAGCCACCCCGGATGAAGTGGAAAGCGGGATCTGCCAAAAGATCGAGGAAGCCGTTCAGCCTCTGTCGGGGATTAAAAAACTGACGAGCATTTGTCGCGAAAGTGGCGGCTTCACTTTGGCTCAGCTCGATTCCGGAGTTGCAGATCCACAGAAAATCCTTTCCGAAATTCGCTCGGCCGTGGACCGGATCTCTGTCTTCTTTCCAGAGCGAAGTGAAAAAGCCACCGTCGAACAAATTACTTTTCGATTGCCAGCGATTCGTGTTGCGATCATGGGCCCCGATGATAAATCCGCCGAGGGTGAATTGCGATTGAGGACATATGCCGAGTCGGTTCGGGAGCGGTTACTGGTTCTGGAATCGGTTACTCAAGCTCAGATCCAAAATGCAAAACCTTATCAAATCGATGTCGAAGTGGACGAAGACACGCTTCGCAAGTATGGCCTAACGTTATCGCAAATTGCGAACGTGCTTCGTCGCGAGAATATCGAGCTACCTAGCGGGCAGCTCAAGAGCGACGGGCAGGAGATTCTTCTGCGTGGAAAAAACAAACGGGATGTTGGTGAACAAGTCGCTACATTGCCTGTCATCACCCA
>CAITIF010000882.1 GCA_903892365.1 uncultured Pirellula sp.
CACGTTCGAAACGGACATGTGAAGATCTACGGTTTGAAGTACCTCGCGCCATGTGTTGGGCTCCGGGGCACGATGGGTAGGTTGCAATCCCACCTCGCGCATCGCAGCCACCGGTTTAGGGCCACGAGCCAACGTAGGAATATCCGAAAGAGCATCCAAAAATCGCTGCTTGTCCATATGTGGTTCAATGGCCGCAAGCAATTGCTTGAATCCAACACCAGTCAAAAAAATGACAGCACCGATTTCGCCAGTAATCACGCGGTAGGCGAAATCAACGGCATCCTTATTTTTATCGATAGGCAATTCGCGCATCGACGGACTCACAAACGCCTGTCCGCCGAATCGCTCTATCAATCGGGCAAAATCGTCGCGGCGACGGCTTTCAAGCGCGGCCACACGAAGACCACCGAAATTAGGACTTGGGGATTCGTTAGGCGAGTTGGCAGACACATTATCGGACATAGTCATAGTTGTTTCTGGTTACTTTAGGACTTCGGCAGCGGCGGCGGAATCAAGGAACCACCATAACCGTCCTAGTTTAGGTTCGATCAATTGAGCAGGATATTCGTCGGGATGCCGAGGCCCATGCAAGACCACATCCACCGCCGGTCGTTTCGACGCTCCGCAGACAAGGAACGCAACATTCCGTGCGGCATTGATTATCGGGGCCGTAAGAGTCAGTCGATAAGCGGAGAACTTGGGAACAAAATTGGCGACAAACAAATGATCGCTTTCCTTGAGGGCTTCCGTCTCAGGGAACAGCGAAGCGGTGTGCGCGTCGTCGCCTAAACCTAGCAAAACGATATCAATGGTTGGAAGATCATCCTTATCCCCTTCGTTCTCCAAAACCTCTCGTAGCTGCTTCTCGTATTGCAAAGCCGCTCGGTCAGGGGCCTTGAGATCGATCACAACGGGGAAGACCTTGGGCATGTTTTGAGCATGATTCTTTGGATCCAATCGATCCAGCCAAGCTTCTCGCACCATCCGATAGTTGCTGTCAACATGGTCGTGAGGCACATTTCGTTCGTCCCCCCATACTAAAGTCACTAAAGACCAATCGAGCTTATTGGATTCGCTCTCCGCAATGATTTGATAGAGCCGCTTTGGCGTAGAACCGCCGGAGAGTGCGATACTGCACTGGCCACGAGCGGCGATGCTTTCGCGTATCGTCTCAATGAGCCACTCCGTCGCGGCCAGAGCGACCTCTTCGGCATTCGGCTTTACAATCGTTTGATGGTACATGGATTCTATGTTAACGCTTTTCGTAAAGGACAACGGCTTGAGTCAACAGATTGTCCGCGGCGATAATCATTGAGCAATTGCCTGGACTGGTCGGCAAGCATGCGTCGGACTTCACGCCGCTGCCCCTTGATTCGTTGAATTTTCAGATGGTCGTACGCGGTGGTTTGATGCCGCATCCAAGCGATAACAGCCGCCTCTGCACGTTGCTCGATCGGAATTCTTTCCGTTCTTGCCACTGTTCCGCTACCGACGGGCGTTGCGTGATGTGCGACTGCGACCGCCAGTTTATGAGCAAGGTCGCAATAGATGGGATCAAAATTCAAAAACTGCAAAACAGCTGCACCAAAATCCTCGACATAGGCCGCTTGCTTTTTCTCGCGACGTCCGGCGTCGGCGACTTTGCGTCTGGCATAAGCGTCTGTGGATCGTTCCACCTCTAACTGATCACGAATTTGCGAGATTGCTAAGGAAGAGGCCCATACACCACGTGAAAAAACCCTACGGCCCTTTTTTTCTTGGACTGTCCAGGTTGGTCCCGAGGCTTTAACACGTCGCGTCAGTCCGGCATCGCCAGGTGGCAATAGTTCCCAACCCTTCGGGACTTGCAGGACGGCACCTTCGATGGTTCGCACGGTTTTCTCGTTTGGCCCGGGGGAAACAACCCGCGTTTCAATCGTCATGTTGGTCTGAGAGTGGAATTCGTACGATGGGGCGACCTATCGCACCTGTCGGAAGCCCAAGATTTTAGCATGAAAACCAAAAACCATTAGTCCATTTTGGGATTCTGCGGTTTCGGCTTGCGTTTCGCGTGCCGGTGGGGCCGCTTGCGCAAAGGGCGCTTGCTGCGAGAGTCACGATGCTCGAGTTCGAACTTGGGCTCCGGCAATTCCTTCAAAATAGCTTGCAGCTGATCCTCGGATAGGTCCGGCCGCTTCTTCCCGACCCCGCGAAAAATCGTTAGCCCTTGCTCGATCGAAAGAACTTCCCGTCGCGATCGACCGAATTCATCATCCGGCCAAGGCCCTTCAATTTCGGTCCAAGCGAACAAAGCCCCCATGATGGAGCGAATGTAATCCCAATATTCCTTGCGATCTGTCTGCAAGTAAACGCGGCCATCGGACTTAAGTCGAGCGTGCAGCAACGCCAAAAATCCGGGGGTCATCATCCGCTTGCTAGAGAAGTTGGGGTCGGAGAAAGGTTGCGGATGGTAGATATGAATCTCATCACACGCTTCAGCTGGCAGATAGTCAGCCAAAAAACGCCATCCATCACACACGGCAAAACGGAGGTTGGATAACCCTCGCTGATTGCCTCGTCGAGTTCCATAACGAATCACGGCTGGCAAAATGTCGATCGCAAGATGGTCCCAATCTTCTCGACGCACTGCGGACGAAAGAGCAAACCGACCGTTTCCACAGCCGATATCCAACGCCAATGGGGCAGATCTGCCAAAAACAGCGGCCAGATCCAGCTGCCCATTTTCCGGCAAACGTTTGATTGCAGTTTGAACCCACTTTTCCTTTTCCAGGATAATCCCGGGGATCGGAGTACCCATTTCGTACTCGATATCGCCAGGCAAAAGTTCGGTGGGTGATGAATTATTATCGTATCGCTTGCTCATGCGACCCAGTGTAACCGAAGTCCTCAATCCGAAGCATTCATTTTATCAAGAATACGGTAGAGGCTCCGTCGGGCGATCCCTAGTTCTCGAGCGGCTTTCGCTTTGTTTCCTTGATTGCGCTTCAAGACTTCTTTGATATGAAGTTGCGAGATCGAAGCCATCGGAACTGCGTCGCCGATATTTGGACTGGAATCTGGCAACGAATCGCCCGGAGGAATCGAAACATGCCTCAATTCGGGCGGCAAATTCTGAAGCTCAATCGTATCGCTATCCGCAAGGATCTTGGCGCGTTCCAGTGCATTCACCAATTGACGAATGTTCCCCGGCCAATTGCAGCGTTGAAAAAGCTCTGCCACCCCTTCTCCGATCTTCCACGCATCGCCCAGAACATGTTTCACCAGGAGCGGTATATCTTGAATTCGTTCACGCAGGGGCGGGATCGTAATCGACAGAACATTCACACGATAATAGAGATCCTCTCGAAAACGGCCCGCGGCGACCTCGCTCACGAGGTCTCGATTGGTGGCCGCGATCAATCGCACTTTGACTCGTCGCTCTTTCACCGACCCGATCCGACGCATCGAACCATCCTCGAGAACGCGGAGCAGTTTCGCTTGAAGCCCCCCCGCCAGTTCGCCAAACTCGTCGATAAACAGTGTTCCACCGTCCGCGATTTCAAACAAACCAGGTTTTGCCTCCGAGGCACCCGTAAACGCCCCTTTTTCATGACCAAACAGTTCACTCTCCAACAGAGCTTCGGGCAATGCGGCACAGTTGATCACCACCAAGGGACGGTCGGCGACCAAGCTTTGAGCGTGGATCGCTCGAGCG
>CAITIF010000883.1 GCA_903892365.1 uncultured Pirellula sp.
GAGTTCCTGTTTCGTCCCATCGATCGTTTTTTTGATGGCACCCTTGGCAAGGGGGGCAAATCTCGAAACCAGTTAGGGGGCATCCGTTCTGCAGCAAAATTCCTAGCTTACCTGGGCTGTTCCTTGTTTCTTGCCCACACCTTCCTAAGCTATTTCGTTGGAACCGACCGATTAGCTCAATGGATGCAATCGTCGCCAACTCAACACCCTGTCGCCTTTTTGGTCATGGGTGGAGCGACTATCGGGTTGTTATTCAATTTCATGTATTTTCGAGAGCAATTCTGCATGATTGCTTGTCCCTACGGACGCTTCCAGTCGGTCATGTTGGACCGCAAATCCATTATCGTCACCTACGATATCCAACGCGGCGAACCTCGAAAGCGCGGCAAGCGAGACAACCAACTCACGCTAGATACGCTTGGGGTGAAAACAGGAGACTGTATTGAATGTGGGCGGTGTACAGCCGTTTGTCCGACGGGCATCGACATTCGCGATGGCCTTCAGCTTGAATGTATTCATTGCACTCAGTGCATCGACGCTTGCGATGATATCATGGTCAAAATTGGAAAACCCACGGGGTTGATTCGCTACTCGAGCCAAGATGCCATGGCGGGCATCCCCTCCAAAACCATCCGAGCGAGGACGCTGATTTATCCGACGATTATCGGTATCGCTTTCGTGTTGTTCTTGTTCGTGTTGTCGTACAAATTTGCCTTCGACGCCCGCGTTGTGCGAATGCCAGGTGCGCCGTTTACGGTCTTCCAAGATCAACACGTGCAAAACAATTTCCGCATTCGTTTGGTGAACCGAAGTCAAACCCCACAACAGTATTCCATCAAAACCAAGGATGAAGCGGTTGTCGCTCGTTGGAGCAATGAAGCACCGCTCACGCTAAAACCAGGCGAATCGGTGTTGGTTCCTGTCGATGTTCAGTTCCCGCTTCAAGTCACCAAGGGCTCAGGTCTTTATGACACGCGAATCGAAATCGCTGATTCGGCAGGAGCCGCTCGCGATATCCAAGTTCGATTGCTAGGCCCCCAGTAATGATCAAAGTACACCCATGAACGCGACGAATACCGTAAAACAAGAACGCAAATCCAGACGCTTTTGGGTGCTGTTGATCGTTGGTTTTTTCTCTCTCGATATCGCAATTGCTGCCATCGCTATTTCGATGGCGGCGGGGGACCCATCTTTTCGCTCCATCCCTGGATTTGGCGAGCGAGCAGTGGCGTGGGATCAACGCCAATCGTTGAAGGAAGCTTGGAACAAACAAGGTTGGGCGATCGAAATCGCTCGCGTTCAGCCAAGCATGGATGCGGTCGAGATCGTTCTGAAAGACGCTGCCGGAACACCCGTCTCAGGCTGCACAGGATCGGTCACCATGTTTCACTACACCCGCGTTGCCACGCAATGGAAAGCACCTCTTGAGGAAACTCAACCTGGTCTTTATCTAGCCAAAGTTGACGTTTCCAAGCCAGGCATGTGGAATCTAGAGATCGACATGTTAACGGCCGATCAAGAAAAGTGCTGGTTCGAAAAGTCGTTCGATTGGCAGGGAGATTCCGAGTGAACGCATTGGAGCTGCTAGCCGCTACAGTTTTCTCATCGCTGGTCGGATCTTTGCATTGTGTCGGCATGTGCAGTCCTTTTGCCATGTTGGCGATGGGCCAAACCAGTGATGAGCGCTCTGCCCTACAAAGGGCGGTTCGTCTGTCCGCTTATCACTTGGGGCGATTGGCAACCTATCTTTTGATGGGAATGCTGGTTGCCGCATTCACCTTCACCTTTCAGTTAGCGGTCGGCGATTTCGCTCGATCGCATTGGATCGGATGGTGGGTTGGAATGATCCTGATTGTGTTGGGAATGGTACGATTGTTCGAATCGATTGGCAACGCCACGAAACCGGTGACCCATTCCGCTTGGGTGTTGAATTGGACGCGATCGATCGTGGCGCTCCGTAAAAGGTATGCTTCAGGACCTGCTTGGCTTTCATCCTTCTTGTGGGGATTCTCAAGTACGTTCTTGCCATGCGGCTGGCTATACCTATTTGTTTTAGCCTCCGCAGCAGCTCCTTCACCGACGATGACTGTTGCCATGATGGTCGCCTTTTGGGTGGGGACTTTGCCGCTGCTGACCGCCGCAGCTTGGAGCTGGAGCATGGTGGGACCTCGATGGCGTTTTCTGATTCAGCCACTTGCCGCGATATGCATTATAACCTTTGGCGTTTACACTTTGATGCACCGAAGTCAGGTCGACCTTAGCAGCATCACAGCAACACCCAGCAAGCCTTCGATCCAGCAGATTCGAGATGCGATGAATGCGGGGCTTCCGTGCTGCGTGGGAACCCCGTCACGAGGTTCACTGATACCGAGTGCACCAAGTGTTGTACCTGTTGCTGCTGGGGCTGGTTCTGACCCCTACGGGACTGTCGGGTACCTGGGAGGCAATGATGCAGGAAACCCTTGATCACGAGAACGTAGCCAAGCTGGGACTTCGTCCTTGTGCGCATTGTGGGCAGCCTACCTTTGCAGCCGACAAGGAGTCTCGCGTATTCTGTTGCAATGGATGCATGGGCGCCTATGCCATGATTCATGAACTTGGGTTGGAGGACTTTTATGCGCTGCGAAGGGACGCGAAGCCATCTCTTTCGGTCGCCAGAAACGACCGCATAGCGATCTTGAACAATTTGGAAGCGGCTGGAGTAGCCGTCCATCGTTTTCCGGATGGCTTGTGTTCAGTGCGACTTGCAATCGACGGAGTTCATTGCGGCGCCTGCACTTGGCTGATCGAACGAGTTCAACCTACCATTCACGGGCTCAAGAGTGCCCAGGTAAGAATGAGCGATTCGACCATCGAACTCATTTACGACCCCAGCCAAACAAACCCTGCGTCTGTTTCACATCGCTTGTCCCGAATCGGTTATGCGCTTTCGCCTTGGATCGCGAACGAAGAGGATGAGCGAGGTTTTTTAGAGAAACAGCGGTGGCATTGGACAGGGATCGCGACCGCTGCGTTTCTTGCTGCCAACGCGATGTGGATTGGGGTCGCACTGTATGCCGGTGAGTCCACGGGCATGACTTCCAACCAAGCAACTTTTCTTCGTTGGATCGGGACATCGTTAGCGATCCTGGCAACGATTTTTCCCGGGCGCATTTTTTTCCAAACCGCATGGCAATCGATTCGAACTCGAACGCCTCACGTGGATGTCCCCATAGCTTTATCCTTATTGATGGGGGCCGTAGGGTCATTGGTTGGTACCATTTCTGGGCAGGGACACGTTTATTTTGATTCCCTTGCCTCGTTAATCCTGCTGCTGCGGGTTGGACGTTTTATCCAATTTCGGGCAACGTATCAGTCCAGTTTATCCGTTGCAAAGCTTCTGCGATTGAAATCCGTGGTCGCGAACCGCATCGAGTCCGACGGCGCGTGGACGACCCTTCCATCCAGTCGGCTAAAAGTAGGTGATCGAATCTATGTTCAACCAGGGGAGCCGATTCCCGCTGATGGTTTGGTCCTTGGTTTCGTGGACGATGACCAAACACAACTGAGCTCCATCGACATGTCCTCGCTCAATGGTGAAAGCAAGCCGATGCCAGTCCGAGCCGGAGATGTCGTGCTCAACGGAACGACCAATCTCAGCAGCCCACTTACGGTGCAGGTAACTGCCGTCGGTGATTCAACTCGCATGGGTAGATTGATGGAATTGGTTAGGGAAGCAACGACCCATCGCACCCCATGGATTATGGCTGCAGATCGAGTTGGGCAATGGTTTGTCGTGGTTGTAATAGGCCTTGCTGTTTGCACTTGGCTCTTTTGGTTTTTCGTAGCCGGAAGCAATACGGCAACTCAGCACACGATGGCACTGCTGACGATCGCGTGCCCTTGTGCGCTTGCGTTGGCCGCACCCTTGGTTCTGACGGTATCGCTGGGTCGCGCGGCCAAGAAACAGATTTGGATTCGGGATGGGAACTGTCTGGAGAAACTTGCAACCCCCGGCAAAATGTGGCTCGACAAAACGGGGACCTTAACGCACGGTCGCATGACAGTACTAGAGTGGCATGGTGACAGCGAAAACTTGGCTCATGCTGCGCGATTGGAAAGTGTCTTGCGACATCCAGTGGCATTAGCGATCGTTGACTTTGCCACGCGTCAGAACGAAGCAAATCCAACCGGGCTCCCAGCGGATACGGCAGCAGAACCCAAGGTAGTTGATGTGCATGTAGCCATGGGACGAGGAATACGTGGCACCATTGCTGGGCATACCCTGTGCATTGGCTCGCAGCGATGGATGCTAGAAAACGGTATCGAGGTTGCTGGACCATGGAGCGGCTTGGAATCCGGGATACATTCACGCGGACGAAACAGTGTCTGGCTGGCAGTCGATCATTCGGTGGTTGGCATGTTCGGACTTGGCGATCCCCTTCGGGAAGACACCGTCTCCACATTGCTTTCGATTGCCAAGCGAGGATGGAAACTAGCCATCCTGTCTGGTGATCGTCAGGAAATGGTAGATCGCATGGCCAAAGCGCTTCAATCGGAAGGAGTTCTTTTAGAAACCGCTCTAGGGGAGCAAACGCCTGAACAAAAAATGAAAGCCATTGCCGATTGCAAGGAGAAGACCACGGGTCCATGTGTCATGGTGGGAGATGGCGTGAACGACGCGGCCGCACTGGCAGTCGCCGATGTTGGAATTGCCATCCGAGGAGGCAGTGAGCAGTCGCTGCATGCGGCCCCCATTTATCTTGCGAACCAAAGATTATCGTCGGTTGTCGGCCTCTTAGATACATCGAAAAGCGTAGTTGTCGGCATCAAACGCTGCTTCATAGCTTCCTTGATTTACAATTCCATCACCATCACTTTGGCAATCACTGGCCTGATACACCCACTGATTGCGGCAATACTGATGCCCATCAGCGGTCTCACTGTATTGGCGATGGCCATGATGGTACGCAGCAAGTATTGAAAAACATCAACATTCACTTTCCCTCAAGAAACTTGCCACACTATGAGTGTACTTTACGTTGCCTTGCCAGTCGCGCTGTTTCTTGGTGGATCGGCGCTTGTCGCTTGCTTGCTATGCATTCGAAATGGTCAATACGACGACCTGGAAAGTCCAGCGATGCGAATACTGAATGATGAGGTCAAAAAGTGACCGCACCATTCTCTCACGCACTTGGTCTCTTGGCCCGCACAGTTGCTTGTGTGCTGTGGTTCGCAGGCTGGGTGAATACGGCGCGTTCCGAGGACGAATTTGAGAATGCACCAATCTCTTATTACGATTCCCAGTCCTATGACCCTGTTGCCAAGTTGCTTCAGCAGATGAACTCGGGCGAAACGGTGTTGCTTGCCAATTCCAAAGGAGATTTTCTTCCGTCGGTTTTGAAAGCGTTAGACATCCCCGTCTCGTCGCAATGCTTGGTCTTTTCCAAAACCAGCCTACAACTTTCGCATATTGGTCCAAGCACTCCGCGAGCAATCTACTTCAATGATTCGGTTTACTTGGGAGTTGTCCAGGGCAGCAACGTCGTGGAACTAACAGCCATCGATTCTCAGTTGGGATGCGTGTTTTACACTTTGGAACGCGAGCGAGAAACGTTCCAAATCATTCGCGACCGAGGCCAATGCTTGTCGTGTCATGCGACTTCGCGTACGGAACGGGTGCCAGGCGTTTTAGTGCGTTCCATTTACTCGGACAAATCAGGTCGGCCTCGTTCGGGCTCAACATCGTACGTGACGGATTACCGAAGTCCGTTTCAACAACGCTGGGGTGGCTGGTATGTCACGGGGACACACGGCAATATGACGCATTTGGGCAATGCATTTGCCCTCGATCGCCAAGACCCGCAAAAAGTGGATACAGAATTCAGTCTCAATTCGGAAAAGCTCCCCGCAAATGTTCAAAGTGATTCTTACTTGCAAGGGTCCAGCGACATCGTCGCCTTGATGGTTCTGGAGCATCAGACTCGATTGCATAATCTGATCACTCGGGCCAATTACGAAACTCGCCAAGCCATCTACCTAGATCAAGCCATGAACGAGGCGCTTGGCCGCGATAAGACTTTTCGCACGGAGTCCACAGGACGTCGCATCGCGAGCGTCGGCGAGGCGCTGGTAGCAGGTTTGCTGTTTGCAGACGAGTTTGCTTTAGAATCCGAAGTGAAAGGCACTTCTACCTTCACCCAGGATTTTAGCCAGCGCGGACCGATTGACTCCCATGGTCGCTCGTTTTACCAGTTCGATCTGAAGAAGCGACTGATGCGATACCCTTGCAGCTACTTGATTCTGTCGTCGCATTTCGATGGATTGCCAGAAGCGGTCATGACCTACATTCAAAACCGAATGCACGGGATTTTGACGGCGAACGGCGAGCTCCCAAAAGGGGTCCGAATCGAACCGGATGAACGAACGATCATTCGTGAAATGCTGGGCGAACTGAAG
Organism: uncultured Pirellula sp.; assembly: GCA_903892365.1. Lineage (GTDB taxonomy): Bacteria > Planctomycetota > Planctomycetia > Pirellulales > Pirellulaceae > JBKCUI01. The sequence goes on from CAITIF010000883.1 coordinate 6,439, forward strand.
CCCGGTTGGTTATTACCCCTCGATCACAAGAATCACCATGTTGAACCAAGAAAATGAGTTTGACGAGCATTCGCAAGGACTTCAAGATTCAGCCATTCTGGCCGCGATCTTGGACACCGCTGTCGATGCCATTGTGACCATCAACTCCCTAGGGGTGGTGCTGCATGTGAATCATGCATTTCAGAAAATGTTCGGCTTTCTTCCCGCGGAGGTGATCGGCCAAAACGTTTCGATGCTGATGCCAGAGCCAGATCGATCCGCACACGATGGTTACCTTCATCGATACCATGCCACGCGAGAGGCAAGCATTATCGGGATCGGTCGCCAAGTGATGGGCAAACGTAAAAACGGTTCGATGATTCCTGTGGATCTTGCGGTTAGCGAAGTCAGGATCGGAGCCCAAGTTCTATACACGGGCATTCTTCGCGACATGACGGAACGTCGGCAAGTCGAAGATGACTTACGCCAAGCCCAGATGCAGCTGATTCAGAGCGAGCGACTAGCCGCGATTGGCCAAATGATGACTGGCATAGCTCACGAAAGCCGAAACGCATTGCAAAGATCCCGAGCTTGCTTGGACATGTTAGACCTGGATTTAGAATCGGCTCCTGAACAACAAGATTTGGTGCGACGCTCGCGAGCAGCACTGGTAGAACTACAGACTCTCCACGAAGAAGTTCGAAGCTACGCGGCGCCCATTCAGCTGGATCGGTCGTATCAAAGCATCTACAAATTGTGCTTAGAAGCCTGGAACCACTTAGAGCCTAGTTGGCGAGAAACGAACGTCAAAATCGCCATGCATTTTGAGTCGGTCGCCGAAGTCTTTTGCGATCCCAATCGACTGGTTCAAGTGTTAAGAAACATCTTCGAAAACGCGCTCGCCGTGGCACCCAATGACAGCCAAATTGTGGTGGCTACGAGACAGGTACAAAGAACGTCAGGGTTGTATGTTCAAGTGAATGTCACCGACCAAGGTCCAGGGTTTAATGAAGAACAATGCACTCACATCTTTGACCCGTTTTACACGACAAAGACCAAAGGAACAGGCTTGGGAATGGCCATATGCCAACGCATCATCACTGCCCACCACGGCACGATTGCGGTTGGAAATTCAGACAGAAGTGACTTGGTTCCGACCGGTGCTACGATTTCGATTGAACTTCCCAGCAAAACTGCCTAAGCGGGCACCGTTTCCCTTAAAGAGTTTTCAAATACTCTAAAAGATCGTCACGTTCTGCCTCAGTGAGGTCATTGGGAAAGTCATGCCCCTGAGAGGACTTTCCCAATTGCTTGGTGTCGAAGAACCAACGACGCTCCGCAGGTTTCAAACGCCTAGGAATCGAATCCACCAACTCAACTTCGAGCCCCATGCGTTCCGTATCCAAACGGAGAGCCGTTCGACGCCAGATTTCGGGCCTTTGCTGAGGCCTTAGTAAGTGCCACAGTGTCGGCACGCTGCCGTTGTGGAGATAAGGGGCGGATGCCCATATACCATCCAGCGGCGGCGCGACGTACCCGTCAACTTCTGTAACAGTGTCTTGGGAGCCGTTATTGGCGAACCAACTTTTTCCATAGGAATCGCGATGTTGGACCGAAAGCGAATCCAGCCGAACACGATCGGTCCCGATTTCCTCGATCGGAACTCGCAATTCAGGATACTGCGAATCCGATCCATACGAACCATGACACGATGCACAATTTGCTGAGAACACGGCCTTGCCTCGCATGGCTTTTTCTTGGTCGATCGGGAGTGGATACTTTGGCGGCCGGAGTTCGGACAGAAATGCGTAGACTTGCCGGAAGTCGTTTTCCCATTGCTTGAACTGCTCGGGACCATTTTCGCGAACCAACATGAACTGCATCAAACCGCGATGTCCCTTCTCTGCAAAGCCATCAATATAAATGTGATGCTTGCGATGAAAGTTCCACCAGGGCGGAGCATCCATATCATGATGCACCATGACAGCGGGGGGGCGATTAGCGTGAACATTGAGGTCTGCGTCGCGGTAGTTCATAAGCGCCACCCCAAACATCACAGCGTTGCTCGAACCAACAGTCTTGCCTAAGGGCATGAACAACGAACCAATATCCATGTGAGTCATCGGCTTGTTGATCGCGATCTTCACTTTCCGGACTTGCTCTGTCAGCGACTCTAATGCATAGGTTGTGTTGGGTGCACCTGGATAGGTCGTTCCGTGCAGGTTGCCACCGTGGCACGCAAAGCAATTCATAGAATACTGTTGAGCTGCATTCTTGACGTACTGAAGGGGAAGCTCCGGGCTGTCTGGCCGTGGTGCCAATCCGTATGCCGTCCAAGTGTCGGCTCGCGAGCCAGGTACGCGGGGTACGTCCGACAAGCCCCAAGTATGCTGTGCACGATCGAGTTCGTTCAAAACATCTTCATCAAAATCAGCGGGAAGATACACGCTCTCCACCAGATGGCGGTATCCGGCTCGGGCGTCGTCGGACATGCCATTCCAAAGGGATTCGTATTGGACCTGAAGGCTTTTGCGGATGATCTCGGCGGCGTCCTCGGAATTTGCCTCCGCGGCGCGCGCGAGTTCAGTCGGCTCGCCCGCCGCGAGCCGGGAAACGGTAAGGAATGCGCATAAGAGCACAGTTATCCAAGGGCGAAATCCAGCAGCGGGAGCAACCATTTCGTGGGATCAGGTTAGAAATTACGAGAACGCGGGCACTAAAAAATGCAGTCACCACTATTCTAACCGACAGAAAAGCCCTGGAAGCAACTAGTTCCCCAAAAAGCTCTGCCGTAGGCCGTAACAAGTCGTTTTGGACGCCGTTACGGCGTGGCGCGCTAGGTATGCCGACTTGTTCGATGGGGGCAATTCGGTTGGGAAGGGGGATGCCGTAATTGCGCTAGCGCTTGTTACGGCCTACGTTCGTGGGTGGTATAACGCTTGGCAATCATCAATCGCATCAACTTCCGCGATACGGCATGAAGCAGCAAAAACAGCAACGAGTAGAACGCCGCATCCGCAAGAAAATAC
>CAITIF010000884.1 GCA_903892365.1 uncultured Pirellula sp.
ACCACGGCTGCTTTTCCGTGTGTTCCGTGTATTCAGTGGTCAAAGAAACCATCCTTCTAGAACCTATTTTGGAACCACGGAACACACCGAATACACAAAAGTCAGGACGTCAGAAACCGTAGCTTTTCCGGTTTGATCTGCGGCACTTAATTGGCCGGACGTTCGCCAATCACGACCTCCATCGATAGAGTTTCCCCGTCACGATTAATCAACAATTTGATTTTGCTGCCTATGAGTGACTTACTGATCTCAAAGATCAAGTCCTCGACACCTTTGACCGGCTTTTCATTAAACTGAACGATATGATCGCCGAGCTGCAAGCCAGCCATCGCCGCTGGTGAATCTTCTGAAACAATACGTCGCACCACGGCTCCTCGTACTGGTTCTCTCGCTTTCTCTTTCGAAAGATCAAATTCAATTTCTTCGGGTTCACTTCCGATAGCAAGTGCAAGTTGCTCAGCTTGCTCACGTTTCCACTCAGTGACGCGAACCAGCTCGACCCCCAGCCAACCACGACTCATTCGACCAGACTCTAAAATCTGCTCGAAGACCACCTTGGCAATGCTACTTGGGATCGAAAAACTGACACCGCGGTACGCCTCGCCGATGATCGCCGTATTGATTCCAACCAACTCGCCACGGCTGTTGACTAATGGCCCACCGCTGTTGCCGGGGTTGACTGCAACGTCACTTTGCATCAAATCGCTGTAACGAGCCGAGATGTGCCGATCCTTTCTTGGAATACGCTGCTCGTCATAGCTTGTGCCAGTCAAATCCAATCGGTGTTTCCCGCTAAGTATTCCAAAGGTGATCGACCCAGACAGACCAAAGGGACTTCCGACGGCCCAAACGGGCGCCCCTACTTCCATCTGTTCGCTATCCCCCCAAACAATCGGAAACAATCCATCCGCTTCAATTTTTAGAACTGCTAAATCACGCACCGAATCGAATCCGATCAGTTCCGCTTTGCACACCCGCTCGTCCGGCAACGCGACCTGGATTCGGCCTTTGGTACTCAATCGGCTCCCTTCATCATTGATAACATGGTAGTTCGTCAAGATATATCCCCGAGTGTCAACAAGGACGCCGCTCCCTTGGCCAACCATCGAACGTCGAAAAGGGAAAAAATTGGGAGCCCCCGTATCGGATCCCTCGGGGGAATCATTTTCGGAATCCATACGATCCAAGGTAACGTGTACAACACTTGGACATACGCGTCGAGCCACCGTTTGCGATAACAATGCCAAATTGTCATTGGAAACCGTTTTAAGCTGCTCCCCTGCGACATCGTATTCTGCCCGCAACTGGCCTCGGTGCCACGAATACCTGGAAAACTCCAGCGTGGAAGGGAGCAAAAAACGAAGGAATGTCAAAAGGACAAGAACTGCTGTCAAACTGAGAAGGGTCGAAAGCAGTAGCGACGATGACGATGGAGTTGGCTGCTTATTGATCTTTTCGTGCTCATCCTCTAAATCACCAATCTCGGGTCCGCGATCGCCTGTTTGTTCCACCCCAGTTTGATTCAACCCAAATTGACTCAATCGCGTATGGCATTCCCCGCTCTCGACCTCTAGTGAATCGGAATTTTTTTCGGGCTCCGATTCACCGCCGTTCGTGGATGGATGGATTCCCGGTTGAGCGGCCGCGTCCGAAAAATTCTCGTTCATCGAAGCTTCTTTTCTAATCCCTGGCAGATTCATCGAACAAAACCTCGCATGAGCTGCATGTATTTACCTCGACCAGGCTTCATTGTAC
>CAITIF010000885.1 GCA_903892365.1 uncultured Pirellula sp.
CGAGATACCTGGCCAAACAACGGCCGAGTTCTGGGTTTGTGGAAGATTCCAAACGTTGGCGCCAGGAGCCGCCCCTATGAAGCTGTAGGCAACTGGATCGAGCGTGGTTGGTAAAGTAATGATGCTGGATGGATTAACAAAAAACAGTGTCTCGTCCCAGTCCAAAACGGTTGGGTTGCTCACGCCGCCGGCATTCGGTGAACCGAAAGCCATGTCTGCGTGAGTCTCCATGATCCATTGCCCATCGACATAATTCGTACGAATGTCTGTGTGCACTGGGTCCAAATTCCATCGATCCGCCACGCGAATGTATCCGATACCGCTGGCTGTGACACCTGTGTTATCAACCACCGAGTAGGAAAACTGGTCCGAGCCATTGAAACCAGAAGACGGAGTGTAACGAAGCGTTCCAGCAACCTCTCCAAGGACTAAGGCACCGTTACTCGGTTGCGTAAAAGATTGCAGGGAGAAGCTCTGTCCGGGTTCTGGAACGATCGTATCATTCCTAAGCAAATCAAAGGTCGATGTCTTGCCAGGAATTGCAAGTAGGTTATCCGCCCGAACTGTCGGTGCATCCCAGACTGAATTCACGGTAATCGTAAAGGTTCGACTCGCCGTTAATGACCCATCGGTGACGGTTAACGTCACGTCGCTCGTTCCTGACAAATTGGCAACGGGACGAACTTGTAGAGTTCGAGCAGCCCCCGGCCCACCTTGCAATCGAAGTCGGCTGGAGGTACCAGTTCCAATCGATGAAAAAAGCGTCGTGTTCGTCCGAGTGCCCGTCACGGCATTGCTCGGTAGATTTGTCGTCTCAATATCGTTTACGGTAAAGTTGACAGTAACGTTGCCGTCTTCGTCCATGACTAGATTGCCATTGGCATCGACCCCTGCACCACTAATCAGCGAGATGGTGGGGGCATCGTTGATACTGTTCACTGTTAGTAAGAACGTATCCGAAGCGGACAGCCCGCCGGCATCCGTTACCGTCAAAGTAATCGTCGACGTACCAAACTGATTCGCGGCTGGAGTGATGATTACATGACGGTTTGCCCCGCTTCCACCGAAGGCAATATTCGCATTCGGAACAAGTGCTGTGTTGGACGAAGCGGAAGAAAGATTGAGCAAACTGGTCGCCGTTTGAGCATCACCAATCGTGAATGCAATCGCTCCTGTAGGTGTATCTTCGTCGGTCGATTGATCCGACACATCCGATATGGTGGGAGCCGTATTGGCTGGTTCGTCGTTATCCAGGATGGTCAGCACGGCATTCGTGACCGATCCGAATAGTCCGTTCGCGTCCCCCTCCACGTCGATGAGATAATCGTTCAAGTTCTGAGGCTCGATAGAACTGAGTGTCAAGTTCACTGTTTCATTCGATTCGTCCGTGGAGTCCTCGAGAATCGGAACAAGGATCGATTTGGTGGTCTCGCCATCGAGAAACTCTAACGTCCCCGAAGTCGTTGTATAATCATTACCAGCTGTTGCCGTTCCATTGGCAGTGGTGTAATTGACGGTAAGCCGGCCATCGCTGCCACCGACGCGAACCACGTTGATCGATGCTGTTCCCGCCCCTTCGTTGACAGAGTAGCTGGAAGCGTCGAACTGCAACTGCCCCGCGCTCATTACCGAAAAGTAAAGGGTGATGTCTTCGCTTTGACTAAAACCTGCGATATTCGGAGTCGTAAGGTTGTCGTCACCAAAGTAGGCGGACAACTTAAGATCGACTTCGTATCGTCCTGGTTGGGTGAAACCAAAGTTGTAATGAAGATGGCTGCCACGAGTGAGCCAGAGCGCATCGTCTGCGGAGATGCCATCTGTCGTGTCTAGACCATTTGCGTTGGAGTTGGCAACATTATCATTGTAGGAGGCCATGAAGACGGAAGGCACACCGACCGGTCCGTTTTGCCAAATGGAAAAATGCCCAGTGCCGATGGTGCCGTTTGGATTCTCGTGCCTCACATCAGCCAACGTTGTCTTCGCCCAATTCAATGCTTGGGTCGAAACGACTCGCCCTTTGGACTCGGGGGCAGCGTTGTATCGATCGATATCAGATCCTACTAGACCGTAGGCCGCGAAGCCAAGGTACAGAAGATCTAAATTCTGCGTCATGGGAAGGACGTAAAAATCTCCCCCAACACTTGCACCTGTAAAGTCGAAGACCGTTCCGCCTGGCCGAATCCCCTTCGCGGGTTCGCCAACGTACATGACAGCTTCGTCATTGGCATATTGGATCGGAGGAACTTCGTCCGAGTTTCTCGGTCCTATCGCCCATTCGGAACCCACTCTTTGTAGATTGATGTCGACGTGCTCTGCGGTCAAGAAATGAACTAAGTCGGCCACAAACAACCGTCGGTTTTCGAGTCGCTCGAAAGCCATCCGCCGAACCTTGGGAGACTTCGGACGATTCGAAATGCTGCGTCGTTCCGTCACCCTGCCGAACTTGGCAAGCCTGGTCAAAAGTTTGTCGGAACTCATGGAGGAAATGCCTTCTTGATGGAAATGAACTTCGTTCGACTGGGCTTCAATTAATTTGTTTCAGGACAACGACTCGGAATCGCAAAGTTCTTCCCCTCGTCGGTCCAGGACTTGATTTGTTGGGCTGAAATCAGCTCAACGTGTCCATCTGCGAACAGATAATTCGCATAGCCGGTAACTCGCTTATCTGCTGGCGAGCCCTGGCGTGGGCCACCAAATCGATCGGGTTGGATGTCGGACACAATGCGACGCCAAGTAGCCGACGTCGGATTTCGGAACCAATTTCGCGAGTGGGTATGATCTTCGGTTGAGGCCGTCCCTCGGGAATCCGAAGCGGTGAAAACGACGATTGTCCTGCTGGTTGACTCGAGGAAATTGATGTTCCTGGCTTCGTCTTTCCCGGGCTCGCAAATGTATTCGTTGAGAATGTAGCTGGTCCCCTTATCAGCAAGTTTTTCCTCACGTCTAGGGTCCTCGGGGCAAATCCGGACACTGTCCACGTTTTCCATATAAGGAGCTAACGTGTAGATCCACGTTTGCTCAAAGTCCATGGTTCCGTGCGTCGAGCGTGGAAACCTTCCACCGAAAGAATTGCAATGCATGTGAATCGCCAAGCCAATCTGCTTTAGATTGTTCGCGCATTGGACTCGCCGCGCAGCCTCCCGAGCCTTTTGCACGGCTGGCAAAAGCAAACTGATAAGTACACCGATAATCGCCACGACGACCAGCAGTTCCACCAGCGTAAATCCGACTCTTCTTCGCAGTTGCGTTGATTTTAAAATAGGAGCAAGCATGGGTTTTCTGTCTATCTTCGCGAATCCTCGTGACAAACCATCCCAATATATCACAGAGGATGCTTTTGCACAATGGTTGCACAAGGCAATGTCCTGCAAAGGCAACTTGTGCTTGGGACCGAGATTCGCTTGGAGCAACCCTCAGCTGGGGATGAAAAGCCAGCGCCAAAACACTTGATGAATGATCGCGGCCACAAACAGAAACATGGCAAGTGGAATGCATCGACCATGCGTCGCGCTGCTGATTTTTTCTGACGGCTCGAGTGCGTCTTCCTCGGACGGAACACGCAATAAATCTCTGTTCTCATTGGAGCGCGGGATGCGTCTTGTTGCTATTTGCAACAAAGCATCCCAGCCCAACTTCAAGATCAAGGAGATTGCCAGAGTTGTAATCGCCGCCTGCCATCCTAAGGAAATTCCAATCAACGCTAGACTGGGCACGACGTGAACCTCCTCGCGCCCCGTCCAGCGGCGAAACGCGTAGGCAACCCCAAACGAAGCGATCAATCCCATTGTGCAGCCCGCGATCACCGTGGCCGCTGCTTGAGCCCAAATAGGAATCGCAATCCCAAAACTCGCTGAAGGGATTTTCACCATCAGCAAATGCGGAAATACGACTGCAGGCACGGCAAGTAGAAGAGAAAACTGCACCAGCGATTTTTTGAGCAATCGTCGCTGATCGAAAGCAATCAGCGCCAATGTCAGCAGCATGCTCAGCATGACACAGTGGTAAAGATAGATCGTGATGAGATCCCACTTGGTATAGAAAACAATCCAAACAACGCCCGCATACATGTTTCTTTGGCGTATGGGTAAGTTCCAACCACCTGAAATCAGCTCAACAAAGTACAGCACCAAAAAAAGGGAGCCAACAACGATTTCCACCGTTGGATAACGAAGTGAAATAGGGCTTTGGCAGGCGCGGCAACGACCGCCCAGCATGAGCCATCCTAAGATAGGCACATTGTCTCTTCCCGATATTGGCGTACCGCAAGTTGGGCAGCGCGATCCTGTCATGACTAGCGACTTGCCAAGAGGCATTCGATAGACCACAACATTGAGAAAGCTGCCAATCGACGCACCCAGAGCAAAAAACCAAAAGGCCGTCATGCCTTCAATCGTTCGCAATCGAACCTGCTCTGCAAAGGTCATCTCTGTTGGTGACTGAAATGTCCTTTTGGGCTTCTCTCGAAATGCAGACGCGATCGCATCGACGGTAGGAATGAAGATCATATAAGTCACAAAGGAAATAGCGATCAGCATTAAAGCGATCCGCACCCAAGTCTTGGCGTCTGGCAATCTCATTCATCCGACTCGTGCTTGCTTCCCCACTCCAAAAAATCCAGAACGAATACAAGCGACAGCATACACGCACAAACCGGGGGTTGCACAGCCTTCAACAGACCGACACTGGGAAGTCCATCCAGCGGCGCAAAACACATTCCCACCGCAAACACCGCTAAAGCAAAACTCAGAATCGCCGAGCTAACTTTTGAAGGAACCAATTCCGCAAATCGAACGGCTGTCCAACCGCAACCAATCATCAGCCCAATCGAAATGGGATTTTGAAGACTATGAACAGCCCAAATGCAAGCGCACACGGTGGCATGGACCACCAGGGAAAGCGCAAGATACTCGCCGAGAATGGAAGTCTTCAAAAAGCCTACAGCCAAACCAACACCGCCTTTCGCCCAAACTTGAGGCGACCAAGATCCATGTCCTGCAAATAGGACAGCCGTGTCGGATTCTAGCAAGATATGTACTTGCGGTCGATGCGCTTTTGCAACCATATTTATTCGCAAATCTGTTGCATGTGAGATTGGTTTTGTTTATGATCACCCTCACACTTTTTTTACTCGAGGGATAAATCATCATGAAATGGCTTGGTTTAACATTTGTTTTTGCTGCGTTTTTGTTGCTTTCGGGCAGGGAGGCGGTTGCGGATATTTGGATAGGCGGACACGGTGATATTGGTGCTGGTTATGATTCAGGAATATTGGAGGTGGGATTCCACTTTGAGGAAGCCGCAATCGGGCTAGCCGGACCGATTCCCAGTGGCGAAGCCCCCTCGATCGACCACATTATTGGGATCACCACTGCGCCGACGACAAGACTGAGCGGTACGCAATGGGATTTTCTAGGTGTGAATGCTGGAGAAAATTTCTTTCTTCTTCCTGAAACAGAAGCCGTTGGGTTGCCGTTTCTGGGGTTTGGCCTAGAGGAACTAATTGCCGATGATTGGGATGGGAATCTCACATGGACCTTCAATTCGGTGCTATCCCCAAGTGGCTCAGCGTTCTCGATTTATTCCGTAGATGGCGCAGGCGATCCGACTGTGTTGGCCTCGACAACCGAAACGGGGAATAATTCTTTCGAGCAGTTGGCGGGGACCC
>CAITIF010000886.1 GCA_903892365.1 uncultured Pirellula sp.
TCGTTGCAAGCCGATGTTTTCTAGGCATTTGTAGGTTACGTTGCTTCCATCTTCCGTAAAGCAATATCGATCACCTACCTTTCGGAACTTGCCTTTGATGTCGTTCATGGCAGCCCCTTCCCGCATAATGGTGGGCTCTGTCGCCATTTTCACAAGCGCTGGTCGATCGCCTGCGTTGGCGTTGGAGGAGGAGCTGCTCCAATATCCGCTCTGCTCCCCGACGTTAACGACAGTTGCGATCGCCATAGAAATAAGGATCACCCAAAACGCTGGCGAACGGAGTACTCGTAAGACTCGCATCGAGAACAGTCCTTATGGAAGAAGAGGTGTGAGAAGTGTGGATTGCTCCAAGGGATCTAGGCCAAGAGCGGCTTGCATCCTTGCTAATGCGATGTAGAAGTCCCGTTCCGCTTCTAGCAGCTTGACTTCGCTATCGTTCACTTTGACTTCTTGGCCCAATAGGAAAAACAAGTCGCGACGATTATTGTCGAATTCCAAACGAAACAAGCTAAGGGTTTCATTGGCTAGACGAAGTAGTTCTCTTGCAGCGACGACGTTCTGCTGAGCGATATCCAACGCATTTCGCGCCGATTGAAGTTCTACACCAATCTTGTTGCGTTGGAATTCATATTTTTGCATCACCTGAGCAAGCTTCGCTTGCGTACTCTGGATCTTTCCGAAGGCCTTGCGTCGTTGGATAGGTACGTCACCAATGATTCCTGCCTCTAGCTGAAATTCCTCTTTGTCGTTGGTTTGACTCGTTTGGAGTCCCATATCCTGCGTTGCTCGAAGGGTCATGTCTACATTAGGAAGCGTTTGATTACGTGCAAGTGACAAATCCAATCGCAAGCTTTGCATATCCAGATTGATTAACAATAGTTCGGGTCGGCTAGCAACCGCATTCTGAAAATCTTGCTCGAAGTTGCCAGGCGGAATTTCAGTGATGGTAGGAAAATCAATGGGCAACCACTCTGGAGGTGGCAAACGGGGTGTCCCTTGCTCGTCTCGAAGAAACATCGACAACTTAAATGCCGTGTCCCGGAATTTCAGCTTGGTTTCGTTCACCTTTAGCACACGTTCTTCAATGAGCTGTGCATTTTGAGCAACATCCAAACGGCTTGACCATCCCGCCTTCATGTTTTTTTCGAGTTGAGCGCCACGCTTGACCGCAATCTCAAGTAATCTTTCTTGGGTTATCAGAACATTACCTATTTCGACCCAAGCCCAATAGGCCATAGAAGCTTCTAGACTAGCAATCAAAACTTGATGCTGGATCCCAGGCTCAACCGCTTGACGTTGCAAGTTCGCTTGAAACAACTCAACACGATGCGGGTCGATAGCTCTGCCTTGAAGCAGTGGTTGGACTAGGCCAACCTTAAACTCACCACCGGAGTCGGTTTGCCGTTCACGGTACCATGGTTCGAAGCTACCTCGCCCTATCGCATAACCCGCGCTTGCGTATCCACCCCACCACAGTTGACGAGCCACGCCTATTCCGTTGCGATATGTTTCGTAAAAACCAACGGGCTGACTCAGCGAATAGTATTCCAATTTGGTATCGTAAGCCCCCCAGGCAGAGATCTGCTGGCCTGCGGCGACTCCCGATTGAAGACGAGCAATTTCCAAAAGTGGGAATGCGCGATAGGTAGAGGCGATCACGTCGGACAATTGCAATCGTTCTCGCATCGCTTCGGCTTCGAGATCACGCGGCGGAATCGCTTCTACAACGGTCGGTTCTTCTCCTCTTGGGGTGCCCGAGCCATCACCACCTTCCGTAGTTGGTTGGTTCAAGCGTCGCTTTTTTTCTTCGAACTCGCGCAGCAATTTTTCCACCACCCCATCCTTGCGAAGGCTTGGCATGTCTTGCGTGCCCGATTCGGGGTTCACAGACTCCTGCTCCAGTTTGAGTAGCTCTTCACGCAATCTGCTTTCCAGCGCCTCAAGAGCAGGGGGTCGAGTCGCAGGGGGCGGTTCCGGCAAGGGCATTGGCTGCTCTTGCGCCGACCCGTGAACACTCAAGATGAAGCAGAGAATTGCGAAAACGATCGGCTGTTTCCCACAAAGAAATAGTAGTGGTTTTTTCGTTTTGGTCCGATCCATGGATTCGCAACTCAATTAGCAAGCAATGATTTTTCGGTCCTCTGAAGCACGCTCACTTCAAGAATCGCTAGCAAATGAATAGCCGTTTCCTTAAGCCAATCTTTTGCAGGGCAACCGAATTTTACCCCCTTTTGGTTCTATCGACTCCTCTTTAATGAAGCTTGCTATTCTTCGTTACGAGCGGATTATTCTGCTTAATCCGCTCCGCTAGAGAAGCAGAGTGTCGTACCTATTTGAACTTCGGCATTTTAGGTTCCTTTTGTTTCTCTTTGGCCGTACCCGGTTCGGATTTTCCAGGTGGAAACCCGTTTAGTTGACGCCATACTTCAAACCCGAGGGGGACAGTTCGAAGAATGACCCATCCATTTGCGCGAACCCCTTGGCGCAAATTCTCACCATCGGGCCATTTGGGTTGATTAGGATCTGGCGAGACGATGATCTTAAAGTCCCCTTTGCTATCCACGGATGGATTTTTGGCGATCACTTTTCCGCCGAAAGTACCCACAGCGACACTCGGCCAGCCAACAAACTGGATCGCGGGCCAGCCTTCAAATTGAAGTCGAACTTCGTCGCCTACGCTTATCAGTGGGTAATCGTTTCCAAGCACAATCAGCTCGACGGCCAAATCAGCGGTGTCAGGAATGACTTCAAAAAGCTTGTCACCTTCTTTGACGTTGTTAGCACCTGCTTGACCAAAAATGGCTTGGATGATTCCTGTGCTTGGACTGTTAATGCTGAGTTGTTGAGATTCGCCAAGCTTGATTTTGATTTCGGATAA
>CAITIF010000887.1 GCA_903892365.1 uncultured Pirellula sp.
AGGACTGAGTATTGGGGTGCGTTGCCATGAACGATTGCGTAGATCAAGGACCTCTCCTCCTCGGAATTGTGTTCTGATTCTACGGACGATGGCATAGCCTTTTCAGTTCCCGATTTTCTGCGGAATGGGTATCCGCGGCAACTTATAGGGCTGGAGGATCTCTAGAAAACGATCGAATTCGGCACCACGGGTTGCGGTGATCGTATGAAGTTCGCCTGTGTAGGGATGTCGAAAATCCAGACGCATCGCGGTCAGCAGCATCCGATAGACTCCGGTTCGGGCATAAACCATTTGGTTGTATCGATGGTCACCATGCCGATGATCACCCAGAACGGGATGTGCAATATGGTTTAAATGCCGACGGATTTGATGCCACCGCCCTGTGAGGGGCATAATCTCCAGCAGGGCGTATCGGCTCTCTTCGAAACCGCTCATAGGCCAAGGGGGCTGGAAACGATCGAGGACATCATACCGGGTCACCGCTTCTTGCGTCGGGTGGTCGTCCGTGCTTCCTGGATCGAATTCCTCCCCGAACTTTTCACGAAGTGGCTTATCGACAATTCCTGTTTCGGGCGGGAATCCTCGAACGAGCGCCTGGTAATACTTTGCGACCTGTCGTGTGGTAAACAGATCGACCATTTTAGCCGCATCTTGGCCGCTCAATCCAAAGAGAATTAGACCTGCAGTTGGGCGATCGAGACGGTGGACTGGATAGACAAATCGATTGAGCTGGTCGCGCAATGTTTGAAGCAAAACCGGTTCATCAGGGCGAGTCATCTTGCTGCGGTGAACGACCAGACCAGCGGGTTTAAAGACAGCGACGTAATGTTCGTCCTGATATAAAATCTGCAGCGGCTTTGACAATGTCTCATCGATAAAGTCATCTGATTCGGGCAAATCCAGTTCGGTCAACTTGTTGGTCCTAGCTGCTCAAGCAATTTTTGAATCGGGACAGGCTCGTGCTGGAGCTCGCATAAGCAAGGAGGTCTACGTTGTTTAGCCCAGAGCACAAGGCGCAATTTACTGGCTGACTTGTGGTTCGACAATTTGAGTACGCGTATTAGCGACAAGCCCTGTCAGTTTTTGTCGCATCCCCGTCGGCCAAAGAATCTCAACTTCCTCCAGTTTTTCGTCGGCAGGTAATCCGACATGAATGTAATAGGGATTCTGTGAGAGGTAGCTGCCGCCCCCAACCACGTTGCGCAGGATGCTTCGTTGATTGGACTTAAAAACTAAGCTGGCACCTATCGCATCCCGATTGGATTGTGTCCCTATGAGCTCTAGAATCCACCACTGATTGGATGTCTGAGATTTGTTCTCCAAGATGACGGAAGGTTGATTGACGTGAGAGAAGCTCAGATCGAGATCTCCATCATGGTCTAGGTCGAAAGCAACGACGCCACGCCCTCGCCATTTTTTGCCAAAGTACTCTGACTCTGGGAAAAGCTGGCGCGTGAATCGTTTCTTACCTGTATTGGTCAAGTACAAGGGGTTCTGGGAGGAATTGCCGCCGCCTTGATGGAACTGCATGACGTGCCCATTGGCAACTACCACATCTTCATCACCATCCGAATCGAAATCTCCGCTTGCGGTCCCGAACGCAACATACGTTGTCCCCAACGCCATCAGTCCCGTGGCGGATGTGACGTAACGGTAGTTCGACTGGCCATCATTCTTATACAGCGCGAAAGCCTGATTTTCATAATTGCAAACCCAAATGTCGGCCATTAAATCTTGATCATAATCCAAGATACACAATCCCATGCTGCCTTGCGGTGAGCCCAAGTCGTCGACGGCAGTTCCGCTAGCGAGTCCCATTTCTTTGAACATGCCTCCTTGATTTTCATAGTAAAAATTATTGGTCGTGTCGTTGGCAACGTAGATATCCGATTTGGAATCACGATCGAAGTCCGCCACCATGACTCCCAATCCTTTACCACCTTTCACCAAACCTAGCTCCGTTGTCTTCGCGGAGAAGGTCCCATTGCCATTGTTGTGATAGACAAGATCGTCGAATGCATCAAAGTTACCTGGTGCGCAAACGTCCGGAACACTCAATGACTTGCAGGGTGGGTGGTTTGAAAATGACCAATTGACGTAATGAGCGATGTAAATGTCTAAAAAACCATCGCTGTCAAAATCACCAAATGCTGCACTTGTGCTCCATACCGAATCGTTCAAGCCTGATGCCAAAGCTGATTCAACGAATGTCCCATCCCCTTGGTTGATAAACAGCTGAAGCCCATCGTATCCAGTGATCAAAAGATCGCTGAACCCATCACTATTGAGATCTCCCGATGTTGCTCCGTGTGTGTATTTCGAGACTAAGTCTGTACCGGCCAGAGAGCTAACATTCAAAAAATTCTTGCCCGAGCGGCTTTGCCAAAGGGAGCCGACCAGTCCGGAAATGGTCTTATCTTTTAAGGCGCCACCGCCGGGGAAAAAAAGATCGTCCCAACCGTCGCGGTCGTAATCAAAGGCTGCGACCCCGCCGCCAATGGTTTGTAGGATTGACATTTCGTTGGACTCTTCACCATTAAGGTAGGTGTGCGCAATGCCTAGCTTGGATGTTAAGTCGTCAAAAACGACGTCAATCTTGGCGGAAACTTCTTGAGCTTTCTCTTGCTTTGGTTTCTGCTCAACGGGCTTATTGCCTTCGCAGCCAACCACCGCAAAACCGAGCGTCAGAAAAAGCAGATTAACAAATTGCGACGCCCTGAAAACTTGCTTGATCCAAAGGACAGAAAGAGACGCCAGGCTAGGTTCGTAACGTGGACAAACTTGCGATGACGTTATGTATCCTCTTGACGCGAATTGCTCCCCTGTCGTGTTACTTGGCGGGAGGTTGTGGGTCGCTCGATTTGATGAATGAACGATGATAGGCTGCCTTTCGTCGATTAATTTCATTGTCGCCCGAGTCCGTACCTTGAGTCTTTGATTCATAATAGTCAGCCAGAAACTGGTGAGCTTCTTGGCAATTGGGATCTTGACTCAATGCAGCTCGAATCCAAAAAAGGCCAAAGCGTTCCGATTCATACTTGAAAAGAATCTTGCCCATCTGCACTCGCGAGGCAGTGTCTTTGGGATTTTGATTCACGCGGTCACGGAGGATTGTGATTTTATCAAATTCTTCTCGTTCCTCTTTGATCCTAGCAAATTCTTTTTCCGCCTGGGCCTCCATTCCAAGTCGTTGCAGAACTCTGCCGTAGGAATTACGAGCAATGAAGTCACGCGGATTGACTTCCAATGCCATTTCAAGATATTTTTTCGCGTCTTCCCAATTGCCTAGCTTGACCTCTAGAACACCCAAGTCGGATGCAGCGAGAAATCGCTCGGGAGATTCTTCGACCACCTTGTAAGATTCTTGACAAGCGTCGTGCCCTTTTTCTACAGCAGCCTTGAACAGCTCTCGGCTTTTTTCCAGGTCGCCTGATTGTTCATAGCAATGACCAAGAAAGGTCTTGATTGCGAGCGATTGTTTTCCGTAGTCGAACTTTTCTAAGATCTTGATAGATTCTTCCGGGGCATTGTTCCCAGACTTCAAACGAGCAAGTCTCCAGGCTGCTTGAACATGCTTAGGATCCTTTGCAAGGACGGTTGCGTATTCGTGTTCCGCTTGAGCAGTACCACGAATATGTTCGTTCATGATCCCAAAACGGTAATTCACCATCGGGTCGCCAGGGTAATCTTTCTCGTAGGCCTCAAGGATTTGAGCGGCATCCTGAAAACGGGAAAGCGTTGCCAGGCCGTTGGCATATGCATCGACTATATCTCCGATGTCGGGCCCTTTTTCAGCGATCCACTTCTTCACTTTCAGTTCGGAAGCCAAGTCGAATTCACCCGTGCTGACCGTCGCTAACGTTTGCTCTTTCTCTAAAAGCGACTTATCAAACCCAAGATCGTACGCAGTGGTGAGATGCTTGGACATTCCGACCAGGTCGCGGTCTAGCCGGCATTTCTTGGCTAGCAGAAATTCGATCTCAGCATTGTCACCAGAGAGTCGTTGAGAGAAACTGAGCCAGCCTTGTGCCGAATCCAGATTGCGAGCAAGCATGGCATTGTTGGCCATCGAATTGGAGAATCCGACGACGCCACCTTGAAAAAAGAAGATGCAAACGGCGCAAGCAAGAATGCCTACTAGAATCCATTTTCGGC
>CAITIF010000888.1 GCA_903892365.1 uncultured Pirellula sp.
AAAACCAATCCAACCGAATCGATAGTAAGTTGGCAAACGCATGGAGTCGCAAGTTTTCCGTTCTACGACCCCGGCAATAGCAACTTCAGACCGAGAAGCACAATGCTTGTTGAGTTGAACAGGCAATGGACAACCATCACCGGGATCAAGCTTTGCCTTATCTGATACAAACGGCCAAGCACAATACCCAGGATGCTCAAGTTCACCCAGCTAACGCCATAACTAAAGTGAGCCAGACCGAACAAAACCCCGCTAAGAAGGGCTGGCCACCAAGGTGGGGAATAGCCCGAGGGAAGTGAATCATAGTCGCTGGGGGCTTCTCCGAAGGCGGTCGCTGCGAGCTTATTCTTGCCGATATGAATGGATTCGAACCAGCCGATCAAAAGGGTTCGAAACGCAAACTCTTCAAAGACAGGGGCCACAATACTCACCAGCCAAAACGCTACCCCTAACAACCAAGGATAGGTTTGAATCATTTCGAAAATAGGGTGATCGTAGGGCACACCTGTTAGATTCGACAGTAGCGCATTCAGAATGAAGATGACGGGCGTCATCATCAAGTAGACTTGAAATCCCGCCCATAAATCTCCTTGCCAACGGTCGGTTCGCCAACCAAGCCGCTGAATCGAACATCCGGTTCGAGCCCATACAAAAGCGGTTGCGAATAAGACGCAGATCAATTCAGCAGTGAAGACAAATCCGCTGAATAGAAACTGTTCTTTCGAGACTTTCTTGGGTGGAATGGCCGTGTTTTCAAGGTCACCGACCTTGGTCTCCGTCTCAGGCTCCGTCTCAGGCTCCGTCTCAGGCTCCGTCTCAGGCTCCGTCTCAGGCTCCGTCACCGTCTCAGCTTCAGGATTAGTCTCAGGCTCGGATATCGAGGGCGAAGTTTCGGATGGCAATACCAATTCTTGCCCAGCAGGTGACTGAGGCAAGCCGATCCAAGGTTTCACGGCCAGTTGCCAAGCCACGGTCAAAACAGCGCCAAATCCTAACAGAATCACGATGGTGGCGAGAACATCGACCAAGCCAACCGTGGCCATCGGACCGGTCGCCAACAACTTCGGCCCATTGCCTGACCGCCATTGCATCCAAGCGATGATACACCCGGTGCAGATCGACAACATCAGCACAGTCGCAAACAACCCTACCATCATCTCAAACGGTGTTGCTTTGGCCTTTTCGGCTGCGATCGCTGTGATCTGAGCCAATATCATCGGGACTTCTTCGTTGCAAGCATGATGTACTCAAGTCCAGATACGATCGTGAGAGCGATGGCGCTCCAGATAAGCACCAAGCTAGTCCAGTGAAGCCAAACTGGAGGGCTGGAATGAGCCAATTCCAACATGACCGAAACCATGGCAGCGCACTGCAAAACCATTTTCCATTTCCCAAGCTGTTTTGCAGAGAAGTCTCCGCCCTGTCCTTCGATCAATCCTCGCAAGCTAGTTACCAGTAATTCACGTCCGACTACTACGGTGGACATCCATGGTGCAATTGGCGAATTCGAGGCAGCGCACAGAGCGATCATGGCTCCGCAGATGATGATCTTATCAACGAAGGGATCCAAAATTCGTCCAAGCTTAGTGACTTGGTTGTACTTTCTGGCCCACCAGCCGTCCATCCAATCGGTGCTGGCAGCAATCACAAAGCAAATCGCGGCCGGCACCATCAGGTTCCATTCAATCAGCCCACAAACGACCATCGCCAAAACCAGACGGACGGCTGACAAAGCGTTGGGAACATTCCAGTTCGAGTTTGCGTTTGGATCAGCGTTCATTATCGGATCGGCCCTGTCGCGGCGGCAACGAGATCGTAGTTTTTGGACGAGACGATTTCGCAGTCTACGAGATCCCCTGCTTTGATAGGCTTGTCCTTCTCGCCGGTCACAAACACGGCTGCATCGACGTCCGGGGCGTCGGCATAGGATCGCCCAAGCCAGACATTGTTGGATTCGTCTACTGCCTTGTCTATCAAAATATCCATTCGCGTTCCAATTTTTTCTTCGCACCAGGCGAAGGCATTGCGTTGCTGCACCGCCATCAATCGATTGCGTCGCTCTTTTTTAATACGCTCTGGCAAGTGGTCCGGCAGTTTGGCTGCAGGGGTATCCGGTTCGATCGAGTAGGTGAACACACCCACGCGTTCGAAACGCATTTCACCTACAAATTCTTCCAGTTCATCAAACTGCTCATCGGTCTCGCCGGGGAAGCCGGTGATCATGGTGGTTCGCATGACAAGGTTGGGGATCCCTTCGCGCAACTTAGTAACCAGTTCGTGCGTTTTGTCGCGAGTCACACGCCGAGCCATTCTCTTTAACATTGTGTCGTTAATATGCTGAAGGGGCATATCAATGTAAGGGACAATCTTCTTGGAGTTTGCGATGGTGGAGACCAGGGTGTCGTCAATGTACATTGGGTAAAAATACATCAGGCGAATCCAATCCAGGCCCTGGATACCATCAAGCTGTTCTAACAGCTCAAACAAACGCGCTCGCCCGTACAAATCGATACCGTAGAATGTGGTGTCTTGCGCCACGACG
>CAITIF010000889.1 GCA_903892365.1 uncultured Pirellula sp.
ATCAGTTCGCAAAAAGTGTTGTCGCTTGCAAGCCGATTGACATATTCGATTGCATTGCGAAAAACTCCTAGTGAATGTTCGAAACGCGTGTGCGTCGCCCCCGGATAAACATAGGAGACCAGCCCGAGCTGGCTCATTCGCGACAATCGCCGAAATCCGCTCGTATCCACCAAACGCAAAACACGGTCCGTCACCGGAACGTTCGTATCGGGCGAAACACGAATAAAGGAACTGCTTTCCGAGAGTTCAGGAACGTTCCAGACGGAAGAGCCTCTTACCACTTTACTTGATTCCATCGCTCACTTCGTTGCGTTCGAGCTGTTCAATATCATCTTCATCCTCAAAAACAGTGATGGCCCATTCGGGATAGGGCAGATCGCTTCGCATCGAATTCCAAAGAATTTTGTTGAGCAAGTCTTCGGGGGCCCTGTCGACAACGCTAAAGTCGATGCGGGTTGAAGCTTCTGCAAATTGACGCTGGATGGGATTCTGAATCTGCGCTACAGGCGAATTGATCTGGTCCAATGGAATCGCAACAGGAACGGCCTCGAAAGGTGTCAAATCGGGCTCATCTATAAAGCAATCCGTCATGGGAGAGGCCGCTGCGTCAAATTGGTTCATCGGGGGAATGCCAAGAATCTGCTCCATCGTGCGGATGATGCTATTGGTATTGTATCGCGTGCTAACCGTTTGGCCGCGTTTGGCATAGGGGCTGGCGCAGAATGCGATGGTCCGATAGCCACTGACGTGATCCCAACCTGCTTGCGGGTCATCTTCTATCGCGAAAATCGCCATCTTGGGCCAGAACTTTGATTTGCTGAAGCCTTCCACGATTCGTGCGAAGGCGAGGTCGTTATCCGCCATGCTCGATGCTGGCGAAGGGAAGCTTGGTGAAGTGCCACTGGTATGGTCGTTGGGTAAACAAATAATGGTCAAGTTCGGAAACGAGCCTTGAGCTTCGAACTGGGCCAATTCATTCAAGATAAAGTCAGCTCGAACTTGATCCGGAACCTCCATCCCCCAACCGACGTAGCCCGTTGGGGAGTAGGGCCGAATACTCTCAATGGCGGGCTCGCTTTCAAAAATGACCTCAGCCGAACCTTTCCAGCTGCGAAAGCATGACATGAAATCGGGCTTGCCTTTTTTGTCGGGATCAGCCCATCGGAACTTGGGCATCATGAACTCACCATAGTTACGTAATGTTTTTCGGTGAAGTATTGCGTTGTCCCAGAGAAAACCGGCAGGGGAATACGCCAGCGCGTCCGACTCGTCCTCGCCCATCCCATCTGGGTAGCTTCGAGGAAAACCGGCGAAGCTTTTTTCCAGGTACGCATTGCTCATCGCTGACGTGCTCCATTGGTGTCCGTCCGCACTGAGAATTCCGCAGCAATAAGTGTTATCCAACAGAACAAACTGTTCCGCCAATCGATGATGATTGGGGGTAATATCGCGTCCAAAAATGCACAGATCGCGGTTGCCGTTCCCTCGGTCGATATCGCCCAAGACTTGATCGTAGGTTCGATTCTCTTTGATCACGTAGACCACATGTTCAATCAAACTAGGTTCTCCGATGCGTTCGGGGATCGCCTTCGGAGCTTGGTTGGGTCGGGCGGGAAGCGCAGCTTGCTGTATGGCGGCACGCCGAATGTTCTTAGAAACTTGTTCTGACAGCAATGCTAATTGCGTTTCGTCAGGAACGGGAACCATGCTGACCGAACCATAATGAAGATGACTGTTAAAGCCTGCCCCGTTGCCTGATTTCTTTGGGATCTTCGGGAGCCCTTTCAAGTTGGCTGAGCAAATTCGATTTCGAGTGGAATCGAACGCAAGGGCACCAGGATACCAACCAACCGGTATCAAGCCTTTGAGCTTGGAGTCCCCTTTTTCCTCGGGGTCAAAATGAATGACCGCGATTGCATTTTGCGAACCGTTAGCGACGTATAAAGTCTGGCCAGTTTTATCGAATGCCAGAGCATTGGGAGCCGCACCGTAAAGATCCGACGGTGATGGATTCACCCAAATCGTATCCACAACTCGTTCGGTCGCAATTTCAATCAGCGACAAATGGTCGCTGTTGGTATTGGCGCAGACAAGAAATCTTCCATCCGGAGAAATCGCCAAATCGCTTGGACTTAAGCCGACCATGATTTCAGAGACGCTTCCAGACGATAGATCCACGATCGAGACCGAGCCCTCGTTAGCAATGTGCCGAACCGAATCAACTCGGACCTTTGTGCCGCGCCCTGCTGGCCCTGTCAGGTCCCCTGGCAAAGGTCGACGACCGCCCCAATTGCTCACAAACGCTTTCGTGCCATGAATCACAACGTCATATGGCGCAACGCCGACCGGAAACTGACGCAGCACTTTTCCGCTGGGAAGCTCTATTTCCAGAAGGGTGTTCGAGAGGTTGCCG
>CAITIF010000890.1 GCA_903892365.1 uncultured Pirellula sp.
ATTAATTTTAAGACTAGCAATTCCATGCCAAATTAATCTTTTATCCTTTTCAGAAATATCAGAGTGCCATAATGCGGGGCTTCATGCTGAAGTCAAAAAGGTTTACAAGAACCTGTGGCCAGCGGTTGAAGAAACGCTAGATATTCGCGATCGGCAGCTCAACAGCATGAAGCGAGGTGATGAGCTTCGCAGTGGCGTTTTGCAAATGGTCAAAGTGTACATTGCGACCAAGCGCGTCATCAGCGTGGGCGACAAGATGGCAGGACGGCACGGCAACAAGGGGGTTATCTCCAAGGTGTTGCCTGTGGAAGACATGCCATTCTTGCCAGACGGCACGCCTCTCCAAATCATGCTCAACCCGCTTGGGGTTCCTAGCCGGATGAACGTAGGTCAGATTTTGGAAACGCACTTGGGATGGGCTGGTGCCATGTCGGGCTTCCAAGCGATCACTCCTGTGTTTGACGGTGCGAC
The DNA here is from genome assembly GCA_903892365.1 of uncultured Pirellula sp. Lineage (GTDB taxonomy): Bacteria > Planctomycetota > Planctomycetia > Pirellulales > Pirellulaceae > JBKCUI01. The sequence continues at coordinate 472 of CAITIF010000890.1, forward strand.
TGAAACGGATGTCAACGAGGCACTTGAGAACGCTGGTCTTCCACGTCACGGCAAGATTCGATTGTTCGACGGCCGAACAGGCGAGCCGATGGGGCAGGAAACAACCGTGGGCTATATCTATATGCTCAAACTGCACCACTTGGTCGATGATAAGGTTCACGCTCGAAGCACTGGTCCTTATTCCTTGATCACGCAACAGCCGTTGGGTGGCAAGGCACGGTTCGGTGGACAGCGGTTTGGGGAAATGGAAGTGTGGGCCTTGGAAGCATACGGTGCCGCTTACATCCTGCAAGAACTGCTTACGGTGAAGAGCGATGACGTCGAAGGGCGAACCAAGATCTACGAATCCATGGTCAAGGGTGAGAACACTCTCGAAGCGGGAACTCCTGCAAGTTTCGATGTTTTGACCAACGAAATTCGCGGTCTTGCGTTGAACATGCGACTTGAAAAGCGTCGCCTGTAATTCTCGCAGGAAACGAAATCCAATTGATGGATCAGCCGAAGTCGGCTGATCCGTCGCAATCCTATAAATCACACGGGTGGACCCCTCACCCAAAAATACAAAGCATTCTCCATCCCACTCACAGGAGTTTTTCGTAATGGCCAACGCTGAAGGCACCTACGATCGCGTAAACGATTACACCTCGGTCAAGATTTCGCTTGCGAGACCACAAGACATCCGTTCCTGGTCGTTCGGCGAAGTGAAAAAGCCTGAAACGATCAACTACCGTACGTACCGTCCTGAGAAAGACGGTTTGTTCTGCGAACGCATCTTTGGCCCTGAAAAGGACTGGGAATGCGCATGCGGAAAGTACCGCGGAATGAAGTACAAGGGAATGATTTGCGATCGTTGCGGGGTCAAAGTCACTCACTCGCGCGTTCGTCGTAAGCGCATGGGACACATCGAGCTTGCAGCTCCTGTGGCTCACATCTGGTTTTTTAAAGCGATGCCAAGCCGACTTGGAAACCTTCTGGAGATGAAGACTACCAGCTTGGAAAAAGTGATTTACTTCCAAGATTACGTGGTTACGAACGCAGGTACAACGGATCTAGAAGTTCAACAGCTGTTAACCGAAGAAGAATACCGGGCTGCTCGCGCCACCTACGGAGACAGCTTCGAGGCGGATATGGGTGCGGAAGCTGTTCGAAAATTGCTGCAAGGTTTGGACTTGGTCAAGTTGTCGGAAGAACTTCGAACCGAGCTGGCAGAAACCAACAGCAAGCAACGCAAGAAGGATTTGATCAATCGTCTGAAGTTGGTGGAATCGATTCGTGACAGCGAAAACCGTCCAGAGTGGATGGTGCTCGACGTGATTCCTGTGATTCCACCGGATCTGCGTCCATTGGTTTTGTTGGACAGCG
>CAITIF010000891.1 GCA_903892365.1 uncultured Pirellula sp.
CTGCTTTGGTTTCGTTCGCATGCATGGGAATCCAACGCGCGATAGGAACATCGCTACTTATCGTCACACTGGTAAGCTTATCAGGTACGACAAGCCACCTGTTATCCGGCAAGGAGCTATCACTTTCAACCGCGGGCTTGTTCACCTTGGGTAGCCTTATTGGTTTGTTTTTCGGTAGCTGGCTTGCACAGCGAACAGCGGGCCCCATGCTGCAACGGGTATTCGCAGTCTCCATCGTGTTGGTTGCCACCTACGTCATTCTTCAAACTGTCACCGGGTAACATCGCTGGATCGAAGAATTTTCAAAAGAGTTTTAAGTCGGAAAATCATCGCCCTAGGAATTTGAAATTGAGAACAAAATTCATGTACACTGCAAAACGCACCTCATTCCTCCGGCTTACGACTGGAGCCCTCGTTGGCTTTGCCTTCCTGTCCTTTGTGAGTGATATCAACGCGCAAAGCGGTCAAGGACGAGGTCAGGGTTTTCGTGGCGGTCTAGGCAATGGCGGTCAAGGCAATGGTGGTCCAGGAAAAGGTGGTCCAGGGCGAGGACCAGGAATGCACGGAAAAGGGCCAGGGGCAGACCTGCATGACGACCGACATGATTCAGATCGTGACGTGTTTCAGTTTCTTCTAACCAACCACGAGAAAATCAAACGCACCGTCAAGGAGCTTCCCAACGGTGTCGAGACTCTGACGGAATCCGAAACTCCTGAAGTCGCTGCCAAGATTCAGGAGCACGTGGAATGGATGAACGTTCGCATTCAAGATACAAAGCCAATCCGTATGCGAGATCCGCTTTTTGCGGAAATCTTCAAGCATACCGACAAGATCAAAATGCATCATAAAGACACGGATAAGGGTGTCCTTGTTACCGAGACATCCGACGATCCGGTAGTTGTCAAGTTGATTCAAGCACACGCAAAGGTTGTCTCGGGATTTGTCGAACGTGGTTTCGAAGAAGCCATGAAGAACCACCCCGTCCCGGACAACAAGGGAACCGACGTGGCACCCGCGACGCCAGCTAACCCGATAATTCCAAATCATGGCTCCGTCGTTCAACTACCCAATGCCGCTCACCAACCTCGGGAAGGAACCAAGATTCTTATCGATGTCACGCGTGGCAGCGAACCAGCCGAACTGAATGCGGCGATTGAAAAGGTCGCCAAATATCTGAACATCTATGCGGGGGGCGGAGCGAAGCCCGCAAAAGGGCAATTCGCTGTGATCTTTCATGGCGACGCTACTTTGGCTGTTTTGAATGACGATGCATACTCCGCAAAATTCAAGACAAACGGCAACCCAAACCTTGATCTGCTTCACCAACTGCATGAACAAGGAGTGGAGTTGTTTGTCTGTGGCCAAACTCTGATCAGTAAAGACGCAAAGCCTGAGGAAGTGGCCGTGTTTATTGATACCGCTGTTTCTGCGTTGACGGTGGTTGTCAATTTGCAGGCAGATGGCTACGCGCATTTGTCGCTCGGGAAATAGGGCCATGCGGCCACGCGGATCGTTCTGGTTGGAATTGCTTGATTCATTTTCCTCGTTCCTATTACATTCTGCTACCCTTACAGCCTGGCACACTGGCAACCTGACCCATTGGCAATTCTTATGACATCCATACCATCGACCAAAGACCATTACCAAATTCTAATCCTTGGCGGTGGTACTGCAGGCATCACCGTTGCCGCCCAACTTCGACGCAAGCTCAAGCGTTACGATCTTGCGATCATCGAACCTTCCACCAAGCACTATTACCAGCCCCTTTGGACTCTGGTGGGCGCCGGTGTCTTTCCTAAAGAGCAAAGCGAACGCGAAGAAGCAGCTTTCATTCCAAAGGGTGCCGACTGGATTCAGGATTCTGTCGCCGAACTACAACCCGAACAGAACTGCGTGGTCACTCAGACTGGACGACGTATTTCTTATGACTATCTAGTCATCGCTCTTGGGATTCAAGTTGACTGGAACAAGATTCCTGGGCTTGCAGAGGGGTTGGGCCGGCAGCAAATCTGCAGCAATTACTCGTATCAGCAAGTGGATTACACCTGGGAATGCGTCAGCAAGTTCCAAGGGGGAACTGCCCTGTTCACGATGCCCAACACGGCAGTCAAATGTGGCGGTGCTCCGCAGAAGATCATGTACTTGGCCGATGACCACTTCCGCAAATCAGGCGCACGTGACAAATCAAATGTTATCTTTGCGTCAGGACAGAGTGCTTTGTTTGCCGTTGAGAAGTATCGTAAGACTCTCGAAGTCGTCGCTGCTCGCAAATCGATCGATATCCGACTCAAACACAACTTGGTCGAGATCATGCCGGACCAGAAAGAAGCGATCTTTGAACACTTGGAGACCAGAGAACGAATAACGATTCCGTTCGATATGATCCATGTAACTCCACCGATGAGCGCTCCCGATATTATCAAGTCGAGCGTACTTGCCAACGCCGCGGGCTGGGTAGACGTCGATAAGTACACACTGCAGCATCCCAAATATTTGAACGTATTCCCGATTGGCGACTGCAGCGGATTGCCTACTTCGAAGACGGGTGCAGCCATTCGAAAACAAGCGCCGGTACTGGTCAAGAACTTGATCTCTGCCATAGGAGGAATGCCGCTTGAGGCCAAGTATGATGGCTACACCTCTTGTCCATTGGTAACAGGCTATGGAAGGCTAGTTCTGGCAGAATTTGACTACGAAGGCAAACCGCAAGAAACTTTTCCGTTCGATCAATCAAAG
>CAITIF010000892.1 GCA_903892365.1 uncultured Pirellula sp.
AGCCCAAACGGGAACAAGCTCTCGAATGTGACGCGAAATCACCATCCTGCGGACGCTGACCGCAATCGTGGCATCGTCGGCAAATCCAGGCGTTCGTTGGGGGGACACATACAATGCACCTTTGATTGCTACAGGCGCTTCCAGGGCGATCGGAATTACATCCAGGGGCGTTTCGCCATAGTACGAGGCAATCTGCTCTTCGACGGCATCGTTGTCTGGCGTTGGTTCTAGCCATGCCGCTTGGATGAGATTCGACCGGGCGCTCGCGCCATTCAAATGGATTGGAATTGGAAGAAAGTCGGCATACTGCTTAATGCCAGATTCGACCAATTCTGCGTCATCAGCGAAGACGGCGTAATTGGACTTCAGAACCATCGTTACCGATGTTCCAACCGTTTTTCGATTGGACACGGATAGCTCAATATCAGTGCCCGCGCCAGCCTCCCATCGCACCGCTTCTTCCCCTTCGTAACGAAGGCTCTCCACAATGATCTTGTCGGCTAACATAAATCCCGAAAACAACCCGATTCCGAACTGGCCAATCAAGCTGCTCCCGTCGCGTTTGTTCGAATGCATCGAAACGTCAAATACATCTGTCGTGTCTCGCTTCATCAGTCCCGTCAGCCCAGCCCCCAGTGTTCCGAGGTAATCTTCCGCTTCTTGGGCAGAGAGGCCAATTCCATCATCGATAAAAGTCAATGTACGTGCGTTCGCGTCTTGAATGACATCGATACGACCGAGATACGTTAAATCGCGCGCGCGGCGCCGCATGATCGCATCGTGAGCGTTCTGAAGCAGCTCGCGAATCGGCGTGTTGGGGTGACTGTACAGCGACGTTCCCATGATTTCGATAACGCCAGCGATATCGACTTTAAAGGGAATGCGTTTCGCTTTCGAGGAAAGCGACTCGTCCGATTGCATTATGATTTACCCGTAACCTTAGCGAGCACTTCTTCGTCAACAAAAATCGGAAGCGCTGGCTGGAACGTAACAGCTACTGCAATAGCGTCCGAAGGGCGAGAATCAATCTTGATGGTCTCCTCCCCGCGTTTCAGTACAAGATGAGCAAAATAGGTTTGGTCAACGAGCTCTGCAATCACCACGCACTCCACCTCGGCACCCATGGCCTCCGCGATGTTGACAATTAAATCATGAGTCAACGGCCGCGATGGAGCTGAATTTGCTTTGACCCGACGTTCGATGCTGGAGGCCTCAAACAAGCCGATCAAAATAGGAAATTGCCGATCACCATCGATTTCCTTGAGATAGATAACCTGATTGTCACTGATGTCGCTGATGATGATTCGCGACAATTGCATCGGGACCTGATTGGACATAGTATCGGTTACGGCAAAGATGAAATCGGAAAAGACGAAGCTCTGGCCAATGGTAATGTTGGACCAGGATTATACACGAACCAAGTCAAGTGCACTCGAAACGGCTAGTTCATGTGGCTAAGAATTTTCTCAATCAAAGGAATCAATTGGCTTTGTGCCCTTCGCGACCAGTCCAAGACTTCCGTATGCTCTGTGACCGACGGTGCATCCGGCTTGGCAACATTGGTCACAATGGAAAACGCCAAAACGGGTATCCCCAATTGATTTGCCACCAGCACTTCAGGAACGGTGCTCATTCCGACCATATCCGCCCCTAATTTCGCAAACATCCGATACTCGGCCCTGGTTTCATAGTTCGGACCAAGCGTTGCAAGATAAGTGCCCCTGGCGAGTACAAAACCTAACTTCATCGCCAAACGTTCTGCCAGCTCAAGCAGGCTGATGTCGTACGGAATTCGAAGGCGATTCGGGAGCCCATGTCTGGCCGGCCCTGACATCGCTTCGGCATCTAAAATTCCCGTTCGATGCATCCAGTCGATATGATTATCGATGGCGACTACTTGCCCGCTGTGGAAACGAGGGTTGATTCCGCCCGACGCATTGGAAACAATCAAAGCATTGATGCCCAACGCATGCATGCATCGCAAAGGAAAGGTCGACTCCTGGCCTGACCAACCTTCATACAAATGTGCTCGGCCTTGCATAGCAACCACATGCGCAGACCCAAGATTCCCAATCACCAAGTTTCCCGCATGCCCCGATACGTTGGACAAAGGAAACCCAGGAATGTCGGCATAAGGAATTACGCAAGCATTTTCAATCATGTCCGCTAGCCCACCAAGGCCGCTGCCAAGAATCAAACCGACCTTGGGATAAGCATTGGGACAGCGTTGCCGAATGACTTCGACCGAGTTTTCAAGGTTGGTCGCCGTCACTAAACAGGCTGCGCAATCTTCATAGGTACAATCTGATAAGCACGCGACCGGAACAGAAAGTCAATCAAGTTTCCTTCGTGCGGTTGCAACCAATTCAGTCGGCTCGTTGGCATAGGACCGATGTTAAGTCGATCGATGTGCGTCGCTGCCGTAAGCTCATCAATCCACTGCTCATCTGCCGTTAAGGCAGTGCCCACCAAGGTTGGACCAATGGACTTGATCATCTCCTTTTGCGGGCACTTGACCACCGACACAAACGGAAACATGTACTCTTTCATGGCGACCGCCCGTTGAGGCGAATCGGCAGTCACCACCATGGGCTTCAAGTACGCACAACGCTCTTGCTCTATCAACCTTTCACCGAACGAAGCGGTCATGTCGACGACTCCTTGTTCCGCAAGATCCTGCTGGACCATCCCCCAAGTCCCCTTGGCCATTTGCGGATTCGTGAATGCCGCCAATGCGGCCTTGGGATCGTTAGGTGGAAGAATATCGATTCCTCCCATGCGACTTGCCAGCGCTTCACCAATTTCTTTAGTGTGCCGCGAAGCCCATATCCCAGAACAGTTGATGCAGCTTCGACCAGAATTGCTCAAGACACTTTCCACCATCAGGTCCAAATAGTCTTCCCATTGATCCACCACATCGTCCCCGATAAGGATCTTGGAAAACCCAGGGCCGTGCGCCTGCACCCGTGGGTTTCCAGAATACTGCTCCACTGTGTGAGCACTACCAAAAATCATGCTGCGAGAGCACTTGCTCATGATCATGCCCCCAACGTCGTGCCCACCTGGGTAGAGACAGAATGCCTCTGCAGGAATTCCTGCTTCTATGTAGGCGCTAATCATTCGATAAGGGGTCCAAGGCTCTTGCGATCCTGGCTTCAAAACCAAGCCAACCTGAAGCGGAACAGCGGGTAGCCAAAGCGTGTGGACCCCTGGCGAATTGTTGGGCAAGACTGCACCCAAGACGGGTGTCTGGCACTGGTAACTGACCGTGACGTTGCGACCTTCCTCGCCGTATCCTCGAGCAAAGATCTCGAGATCCAAGCCTCGCGTCAAAGCATCTAAAATTTTGTCGATGTTGCTGAGAACGAAACAATTCTTCTGCATATTGTTGCGACACATATGCTCGGGCAACCCCGTGCTTGCCGACTGCTGATGGATGAAGTCAGCAACCGTCTGCTGACTGTCGCCAACAGGCAACGTCTCATGCTCAAACATGTGAGCCGCCTTCTTGCACCTTGCAACCAGTTCTTGCGTCGGAATCTCACGCAGGACCTTACGGGCGTTGTCCGCCTTTCGCATGTCCATCTGAACCATGCCCCCGTTGACTTGGCCAATCTTCGCTATGGATTCCCCAGTGTCAAAATGAAAGACATCTTGAAATTCAAGCGACTTGTATTGTTTTCCCCAGCGTAACGGGTTGAGCGTGATCACGATAAATGAACTCCGAAATGAAATGAATCGTCAATGAAAAGCAAGCAGAACTAGTAAACGCCCACCGTCGTGCTCGAGGCAAAACCGCGATAGGGTCGAACTCCACTAACCCCGTCCCAAGGATACTTGTGGAAGGGAAGCTCTCGCTCTCCTTCATCGCGTTCCATAAATCCCGGAACGAAAAACTCCTTCGTCATCGTATACAACTTAACACGACCCGTTTCGCCGTGACCTACGATCTTGGTGTGATCATCGAAGTCGACCACTTCGACAACCGCTCTTGGCTGAGGTGCATAGTAGGCGATGGTGTATCCATCGTCGATCGTTACAGGCCGGGAACAAGCAAGCCCCATCAGGGTGTTTCCGTACGTCGGCGTCATGTATACGCCACTCTCCTCAACCGGGCCACCCAAAAGCTCTTCAACGCAGAACCTAGTCCATTGCGGTGTGAATTCAGTTCCACCGGAGAAAATCCCCGTGATGCCGATCTCTTGAATGCTAGTTCCCTTCTCAGCCAGTCCAGCAGCAAGCGATTCAAGCAGCTTGGGAGTCGTGAACATGCACTTGATGTTGTGATTCGCAGTCAAGATCGTGATCGCTTGGTCGATGCAGTGCTTCTTGTACTCTTCCAAGTGCTCCATCCAGCCTTTTTTGATCAGCTTGATTACCCAGCGTGGGTCCAAATCAATGCAGAAGCAGATCCCGCCTCGATATTGGCACAAATGTTCGATTGCCAACCGCAAGCGACGAGGCCCCGAAGGTCCAAGCATCAGCCAGTTCGACCCCTTAGGAAAATACTCGTCCGGTAACGTGTGGCTAAAGTTCTCGTAATCGATCCTGAAGTCATCAATCACCATCCGACTTTTGGGGATGCCTGTCGTTCCCCCTGTTTCAAAAACGTAGGTCGGCTTGTTACGCAATCCATTGGGAATCCAACGCTCGATCGGGCCACCCCGGAGACACTCGTCTTCAAACTCAGGAAATTTCTTGAGGTCATCAAACGAATTCACTTCCTTGAGGGGGTCAAACTTCAGCTCCGCTTTTTTCTCGAGCCAAAACGGGCAACCTGTTGATTCGTGAAAGTGCCACTGAACCGATTCGTAAGTGTGCTGGTCCAATTCTTTTTTGGCGTCCGCAATTTGAGTGTCTGTTGCGAGCCAAGCTGGGGTGGTAGCTGTCATGAAGCTTTCTGCCGCGTTCGAGTAATATCAGCGAGGGTAATTATGTGAAATCCGCCATGATCTTGGGATGACTGGAATTCGCCCCCCATTGTAACCGAATTTCAAGACCTGCAAGCGACAGCTGCATATGATGTTGCTGAGAGACAAAGGTTTGCAAGATCTTGCATCCTAAAGTAGCTGCTCATGCAACTGAAGCTCCGTGTATCGATCGGTCTTTATGGGGTCGGTTCCTAAGAAGGTTTGTGAGACTTTAACGACAGCAACTTTTGCAACGTTCGGTCGAACAATAATTTTCGTGTTTTTCTTGCTGAATCAGTATAAGCCGCTGGGGCAAACGCCTACGAAACGCCATCGATCGGCTCGTGCTCCTAATGCATTTTGTGTTCGACGCACGCGATCCGAGCGGAAGTTATGACTTCTCATTTCTTGGGAAAAATTCGGTACGCATCACGACTCAGACCGTCATTAAAAGGCGTTGTGGCTTAGTTGCCTTTCGAAATTTTTGTCGCCCATTCGATTGCCAAACCTTGGGAGGCGAATCGGGAGCTGCCCAACTCGTTTATCAGTCCGCCAGACTAACCACGTTTGCAAGGTGGATACGGAAGCGATTGTGAATCCCAATCGCCGAAATCCAGACGGTTTTACCAAAATGCACGGAGGCGTTTTTCATGTTCCAACGATTTGTCAAGTTCGCGTTCTGCGCGCTCACACTGCTCAGTGTCGCGTCGATTTAAAAAGGGGGAAAGTTCGACACTGAGGTACTCTACCTGAAGTTGAACACGGCGGTCGGTACACGGGCTAACGACGTTTTTGGTTTTGACCCATCGTAGCGTTACACTCTTGGCTACACAGGAGAGAACAATTTAGGGTTGAGGTTTAAGTACTTTTCTTACGACCAACTAGCAACCGATCCAGGCGTTTCTCGACTGAGACTGGATTTTTACAACTTGGATCTGGAGTTGTTCAAGAAGTTGAACTTAACGAATTTCACTTCTGTCGATATCCGTGGCGGGTTGCGTTACAACGATTCGGAGGTCTCTTTTCCGACAGTAGGTGACCCCAACGACTTCCATGGTTTAGGGATCATCTTGGGCGCGAAGGGGCTGACGCGTGCCTTTACGGGGGGCGACGTTTATGCCCTTGGAGCGTTTGCAATGCTTGCTGGTGAGCAGCATGCGACCAGCTCATGACATCAGCCGAACTCATACCGAGCTTGCTTTGGGGGTACCAGCATACGTTTCAATTGGAG
>CAITIF010000893.1 GCA_903892365.1 uncultured Pirellula sp.
AACGTTCCAGTTCGCGGTTGTTTTAGCTTTTTGAATCGAACTAATTGATTTGCTACACTCCAACCATTTCCAAGATGGCGGTAGCTTCCAATATGCTCTACGCGAAATGACTTGCTGGCTGGTATCGTCCAAACTTGCAGCTTGGAAGATCCGGGAACTTGTGCGTCTTCAGGAATGAGAAAGCCACCGATGAAATCGAACTCTTGTTTTTTGAATCGAAAATCGGTGTAGACGGAAATCATTTTCCCGTCGGTTGCAAGATTGTGTCGCTGAAATTCGGCTTTCGCTTCGCTTATGGCTTTGTCTAGCGCCGAACCTATCTCATAGATATCACAGGTGCCAGAAATTCCAGCCATACGTATTGGTCTGCAGGTTTCAACACCGTGAACTTTTATCTTCGATTGGATGGAACCGGTCTCAATCCATTCTTTGAGCATGTTCAGCCCACGCTGAAAATCCATGCCTAGAAGTGTTCGCATCATGGGCACCATCCAGAACAAGAACCACGGCAACTTTCCGTCCATCGTCCAGGTAAGCAAAGTTCCGTCACCTTTCGGCTGAAGTTCAAATGCGACCGAACTGGTCGACTGGAAGGGCTTGATAAACCTCAATTCGTCTTCAATCTTCTTCGCGGGGACTAGCTTCTGATGCTGCAGTTTCCCCTCACCGGTTACCTTCCCCTTCCATACATATTGAGAACCAACCGACGAAGGGTTGTCTGAAACTGTGACAAGGGCCTCGGGCTCCGAAATCAGCCAAGGAGACCAAGTCTTCCAGGTACGGTAGTCTACTAGGACTTCGTAAACTTTGTGCGGACTAGCTAGGATTTCAACTTCGCGAGCGACATGGTAGCTAGGCATATTTCCCAATCCGGAATGGCATGGAATGAACTTGAATCGTTCCCGTGAACGGAACTTTGGGACGATGTTAAGCCTATCATGGCCCATGTGCAAGTGTTTTCGGAATGAAGATAAGTCCGAAAGTAAGAGCTTCGGTTTTAAGTCGCTAGTGGCTTATACCGAACTTTGCCCATCGAGCTGCACAGCGAGCGCAGCCTTGATCCAGCGCCAAGCCGTTTGCCAAACGGCTTCATTATGCCGAAGCAGTTTTACCGAACAAAGCGATCCTGGTGGTGGCATCATTGCAGTCCCGCTGAAATCAAAGAGGCTGGTCGTTGGTACATTTTGATCGAATTGGATTCGAGTTTGTAGACGGGGGGTATGAGTTTTAAGTTGCTCATCGCCGTTTGCATCTTTGGTTATCATCACTGCAATGGGTCCGCCATAAATTCCGCCCAGGGATGGCCACTCCAGGGAATCGCTGGTTCTTGGCAGTGTCGTTAGCAACGAACCACGCCAGGACTGGCCACTTGCCATGTGGATGGATACCACCTCATCAACACTGTGCGAAACCGTATCCCAAGCGTACTGCGGAATCGAAGCTTGAATTTCCATTTGCCGTGGATCGACAACCAGCCCGATGGATTGCCCTTCTTGAACGAAGCTACCTATCAGATTGTGCGACATTCGAGCCAAGAGTATTCCATCGCGGGGAGCTCGAAGGACAAGGGAGTTGACTTTGTTCTGCAGAATGTCGCAATGGACTTTCAAGGAAACTAGGATGGCTTCCTCGGCTTGAAGTTCCGCGTGCTTTCGTAAGGCTCGCAAGCCGGAACACTTTTCTTCGCTGGAGCGGAGTGCCGATTGAGCTGCTAGATATTCAAGTTCCAACGTTGGATTGGTGAGACGAACGATTTCATCTCCTTCGCGAACGCCCTGGCCGTCATGGACGAGCACGTCGATCACGAAGCCAGGAGCGTTAGTGCGAATGTCTGATGGTTCGACATAGTCGACGATGGCTGGCCAGTAGATTTGTGCCGGCGAAGGCAGAAAGCTGCAAATTACTAAGGCGCAGATACCAGCAATACAAAGTCCCGCTTTCTTGGGGCTGATCCTGCTCATGGCATCGGACCAAGTCCAAGGTTTAGCTTGACCTTTCATCGCTTGAATTTTCAGAAGTTGGGGAAGAAGAAACCACAGGGATGCAAAGAAGGCAACCAGAACCAATCCAACTCCATCCCATGTCATCCATATCCCCCAACCCATTGTGCCTAGCATCAGCATCCTAGACGTCCAACTTGCAATTCCATAGGACAACAAAGGGAGCGACGATCGGGTGATTGACTGATCCTTCAAAAGCCAAGCCGCGAAAAAAGTCTTCATAGCTTTGGCAGCATCTTGCCATAAATTGGCTCGGCCTGCCAAGTCGACGAATATGTAGTATCCATCGTATCGCATTAAGGGATTTCCATTGAAAGCTATCGTGGTAAATGTACCTAACGTAGCGATAGAAAAGCAAAGATAACGAATGCTCGGGTTCTCAAAGGTGCACGCACCGATCATGGCGATGGCGGCCAGCGTGATTTCAAAGAGCATGCCGGCTGCTCCGACTAGGGCTCGGTGCCATTTGTTTGGGACGCTCCATAGATTGGATGCATCGACGTAGGGCAGCGGTGCAAAGAACATAAAATTAACGCCCGCTCCTTTCGGCTTTGCGCCGACACGTGCGCATGCGATAGCGTGCCCCGCCTCATGAACTCCTTTGAGAATCGCCCAGGCTAGCAACCACCACCATTGGCTGCCAGGCACAAATAGCTTTTGTCCAAGGCTCATCAAGTCTTGATTTTTTTGGTAAACCATGACTAGCGCACAAACCCACAACAACACGGCCACGCACAAGCTGGGGACGGAGAACAGCCATTTCCAATTTTGTGTGTAACGGTCTAAGTCTTCGCCCGATAGAACAGGAATGCGAATAGCGCTTGGGTCGAAAACTTTAAAAGGCTTCGCAATTTTTGGAGCTGGGCTTGCTGGTGCTGTTGGTTGCGCCGAAGTTTCGGCGGGTTGAAGACCTGCCGATTCGGATTCGATAATCAATCCGGAGTTCATCAACCAACCAAGCACTCGACCTGTTTTGTCGTTATCCTGAGCTTCGATCAGAGGGGATGTATTGGAAATAACCTTGATGATTTCTGGTAACGTGCGCGAACCATCGATAGTGGCGCAAACCTCATATTCTAACTCGCCAATTTTCCAAAACTTTTGGTCCACTCGATCTTCCACGAGGTAAGCGACGTTGCCTTCGGACCGGCATGGCGAAAAGCAAAGATCGGGACGTAATTTAAGTTTAGTGGTAGACATGGTTTTGAAACTTGGTCGGTACGCTCAAAAGAAAGGTGAAGGGCTACCAAATCCACTGATTCGCTATCCAACGATACGGTCGAACAAACAAAAGCCACCCGATAGGTTTCCAGCCGGCTGTGATTTGAGCGGTGGCTTTCATGCCGGGTCGAAGCATAAGCTGAGGGTCGCGAATCACGACATCCGCGATAAAGACCGCAGTCTCATCTAAAATAGTTGCACGAGGTTCGATGCGCGAGATGCGTCCACGAAATGTCTCGCCTCCGGAAGCGTCGCTGCGAACACTCACTTCGTCCCCCACATTGATCTGCTCTAGATCATAGGCATTGAGCCTGACCTCGGCGGTCATGGTTTCAAGTTCCGCGACCTCAAAGAGACTCTGGCCAAGGGTTACGGGCATTCCAATATTGCGGTGCCAGTCTCCTTGAACAACCACACCCGCTTTGGTCGCGCGAATATCGAGCCGTTTTAATTGCTCTTCAAGGCTCACGATCTTGAGACGTGCTTGTTCCATTTCGATATCTGCAATACCAGCATTGCCTACGGCTCGTGTGGCTAGCGCTGTATCTCGTTTCTTTTCCGCACCGTCGAAGTCAGCACGCGCTGCCGCCAAGTCTCGTTGCAGTTGGTCGTCATCGAGCTTTGCAAGTAATTGCCCCGAAGTTACTTTGTCTCCGGGACGAACGTCGCAAGACGCGATTCGACCTTGCATCGGGCTCGACAAAAACTGTTTTGATTCCGGCTCAAACACACATTCCCGTCGTGGATAGTAAGGAACGGGCGCAATGAGAAGCACACAGACTAGGCCTAAAATGGACGACCATAACCGCGGTTGCGAACGAATCCAATCAATGGCCCCTACGGTTCGCATGAAGGCACCTGCCCGATGTAGGAAATACCACGCATCCAGTTGTTTGAGCAACGATGCTTTCATGGACGGGCCCATCCATAACTGTTCCATTCCGGTAAGAAACTGGTCGATGGGTGGGGCCGGTTCTTCTTTAGAACGTGTCTCGATAAGCAGAACCAAAACACCTGAAGAATCTTCCAGGCGAAGCGGAATTGAGATCAAGGGTACATCAATAGCCTCACTGAGTTGGTTCAGAAACAGACTACCAGCAAATCGCATTGATTCCTTGTCGGAAACCGTTTCAGGCTTTGGTGGAATCTCATTGGAGGTTTCGACTGCAACAGGTTGAGTTTTTTCTTGCAAGGGTGCCGTTGGATCCATCGAAGGGTCCTTCGGTGCCGGAGCCTGTAAGGCTACTTTTTCTTCTTGAATTCGAGCCAACGTCGCAAGAATGGAGGAGGAAACGCGAGGAACAAGCTTCAGGGCCGATTCTTTGGCGATCTTCTTCAGTAACTCGCGTTGGCCACTTGCGGTGGATGTTGGAAGCCCATAGTCAGCGAATTGCACCATTTTGCCGGAATGGGTGACGACCATCAGTCCGGTCGCGGCCTTGGCATTCAAAGCGATGTATCTTGCGATCGAAGCCAAGCAGTTCTTGGAGAGTAAGTCGATCGCTGGAACCGAGGTGTTGCCCTTGGAATTCAGGGAAAGGCCTGGAAATTCTTCATCGGCTTCATCCAACAAGGCCTGAAGGTAATCGACTTGCGAATCACCATTGAACCAATCTTCTTCGATAGCTTCGGCGGAAACTCCGGACTCGGAAAGTCCCTTCTTGCACATCGCGTGAAGGACACCGGGCCAGGCTGGCTTGGCCGAACTCAACTTTGGTTCGTCCAACCGCGCAATACACGCTGCATCAGCCTTCTCAGGTTGGCTTTCGGTGATGTTCTGATTGTGGAGCCCGGTATTCATGACAAGTATGGAATTAAGGAAGCACTAGATCGCAACTGGATGAACGAATCTCGCGATTGGCATTATCGATTAGGACCGTCATCTCAATGACGTGCCCTTCTGCGTCTTCGAAAGGAGCAATGAATTCGATCTTAGCTCGGACAACTAGGTGATTTGGCAAACGTACCTCCGCGTACTCTTGCTTTCGAAATCGTTCAGCCGCGTCGTGGGAGAGGAAGAATCGAGCGCGAAGTTGGGATGCGTCCAACAATCGAATGAGCGCAGGCATATTACCGGCAATGTACTCGCCAGGATCTTTGTAAACTTCCACCACCGTTCCGCTATGAGGCGCTCGTATTGTTCGTTCGTTGAGCATGATCTTGGCTTTGGCGAGTCTGGCTCGGGATACTTCCTTGGCTTCTTCTTGCGATCGAAGTTTTGCCTCCGCAATATGGAGTTCCAACAGGTAGCGTTCGAGTTCTTTGGGTGACCCTTTGCCGGTTTCAACCAGTTTTGTCATTTCTTCGACCCGACGACGATTGAACTCCACTTCGCGTCTCGCTGTTTCAAGAACCCCTACTGAAGCCGCATCGAGTTCGGCTTCGCGAAGCTGAACACTCTGCTGATCGTTATCGAGCCGACCTATGGGTGTTCCAGTTTCAATAAAGTCCCCTTGTTTGACAAACACTTCTCGGACAATCCCGACTTCAGCCGTCGCGACTTCCGTAAGGTGGATTGGCTCGAGAATGCCTACTTTGTCTGCGGCGGCAGCAGAACGATTGATTACCGATTGTGCAAATAGACTTTGGGCTTGGAGGCACAAAGCTTGAACGACCGCGAACATCGCTAGAATTTTGAGTAGTAAGTGCATTAGTAAAGGTTCCAGTAGTAAATCCGGTGTGAAATCGGTCTATCTGGGGCTCGCCGAGAAATTTCACGCCAAAGGATTGCTCTGGAAAGCCGCACAGAGTCCGCAAAACGCAAAGTTTGACCGATTTTACTGCGTAGGTTTTTCTGATTTTGACGGTCGATCGGGCGAAGATTCGTGCAAAAACCGAATTTGTCAGGAAGTCGGGTTGATGCTAAGATCTGAGCCCGTCGTGCTCTTGAATGTTCTGTGCTCGTAGATCCCGGTTCGCTTTACGCGAAAATCGATGACAAAGCATATATTTGTTACTGGCGGTGTGGTTAGTTCTATCGGTAAGGGGCTGACCAGCGCGTCGATTGGAATGCTGCTCGAAGCACGCGGACTCAAGGTCCGTATGCAAAAATTGGATCCGTATATCAACGTCGATCCAGGAACCATGAGCCCCTACCAGCATGGCGAAGTGTATGTGCTGGACGACGGGAGCGAAACCGACCTGGATTTGGGGCACTACGAACGTTTTACCAGTGGCCAACTGACCCGGGACTCGAATTATACAACCGGCCAGATTTACCTTCGCGTCATCGAAAAGGAACGCCGAGGCCAGTTTCTTGGCAAAACGGTCCAAGTAATCCCTCATATCACTAACGAAATCAAGGAATCGATCCTTCGGCTCGCGGACTCCAACACCGATATCGTCATCACGGAAATCGGCGGGACCGTAGGGGACATCGAAAGCCTACCTTTCTTGGAAGCCATTCGTCAGTTCCCACAGGATGTCGGTCGGGATAATTGTCTGTTTATTCACCTGACTTTGGTGCCTTACCTCAAAGCAGCTGGCGAAATCAAAACGAAACCAACTCAGCACTCCGTCGGTCTCCTTCGACAAATTGGTATTCAACCAGACATGCTGATTTGCCGTTGCGAGCAAAACATCTCGCGCGACGAACGCGAAAAGATTGCCTTGTTCTGCAACGTTGCTTTGGAGGCGGTGATCGAAGAAAAAGATCAAGAGTTCTCGATCTACGAGGTTCCGCTCTCGCTGAAGGACCACAAGCTTGACGAATTTGTTATGAAACGATTCCATCTGACCGGGCAACCACTCAAATTGGATGCATGGAATGAACTGCTGTTCTCTTTGCGAAATCCCAAACACGAACTAAGTATTGCTGTCGTAGGGAAGTATGCCGAACACAAGGACGCCTACAAGTCGATTTACGAAGCAATCGATCATGCCGGCATCCATCACCATGCTCAAATTCGAGTTTCTAGGATTCAAAGCGCCGAGGTTGAAGAAGAGGGGCCAGAACGTTTGCTAGCCGGATACGATGGAATCTTAATTCCTGGCGGATTCGGTGAACGGGGGGTCGAGGGGAAGGTGCAAGCCATTCGCTATGCCCGCGAACGTAGTATCCCGTTTTTCGGTATCTGTCTCGGTATGCAATGCGCCGCCATTGAATTCGGCAGGAATGTTGTGGGGCTTGAACGAGCTCACTCCACCGAATTCGACAAAGACACACCCGCACCGATCATTTGTTTGTTGGACGAACAGCGCCAAGTGACCAACCTGGGGGGCACCATGCGATTGGGGGCGCAGCCATGCTCGCTGACACAAGATTCTGCTGCTCAAATCGCTTACCAGACGAACCAGATCTCCGAAAGACATCGCCATCGCTACGAATTTAATAACGTGTACCGAAACCAATTCGAAGCGCACGGAATGAAATTCTCTGGCTTAAGCCCAGATGGTGATTTAGTCGAGATTGTTGAGCTTCCTTCGCACCCGTTCTACCTTGCAGTCCAATTCCATCCGGAGTTCAAGAGCAAGCCCATCAAGCCTCATCCCTTGTTTTCTGCTTTTGTCGCTGCTTCTATCCAGCGACGTTTAGGGCGAAAGCAACGCAATAACCCATCCGATCAAGCCGATCGCACGGAATTTGGAACCGTGGCAAATCCATAACATCAATATGGCTAGTCGCGATCCGGTGTATCGCGGCTTCCTGCGTGCGACTGAACCCCAATGCGATCTGGAGCCCACCTGTGCAGCCTGAACAGCCATCACCTCAATTTGACAGTTCAAACAACCCGTATTCTGTTTCTTCGAACCTAGAACATGCACCGGGCGTCGGGTTCCCACAGGGTACAACCACGGGTGATGGCACGGGCGGCTTGATTCCATTCAAGAACCCCAAGGCTCTCATAGCCTACTATCTCGGTATCTTCAGTGGACTTCCATTGATCGGCCTACCGATCGGCGTAGCAGCTTTTATTTTGGGGATCATGGGACTGCGCGATCGAGCACGCAATCCGATTATCAAGGGCAGCGTCCACGCAGGCATCGGGATTGGCTGCGGTGGTTTTTTCGCATTACTCTGGACCCTCGTCCTCGTGCTAATGGTCGTCACTCTATTTGCCCGGTAACGCTTCATTTGCCCGGTAATGCTTTGCACTTTTCCCGGCAACGCATCGCTCTTAAACGGGCCGTTCGATCCTGTTCCAAAGATCCGCGTGTGCTAGCCGCCCAAGTGCGTGAGCACTTGCAAAACACCGTTCAAATGTGCCATTCTCGGGCCGTAACGGTCAAGAAATTCGGAGAATACGTAATCGCTCTCCGACAACGCTTCCCTCGAATCCTCTACTTCATTGGCTAGATTTTGGAGGAATTCCGTCTGGACTACCGACAGCGTTTCTAATGCTTGCTTACACGACCGAACCAAGTGCGGATGGGCATTGCGCCATTGAGTCAATTCGCTTTGGCGTTGTGCATTGGCTTGGTTGTTCGCTTGCAAAACTTGCTTATTCACTTGCAGAAGCTGGTCGAGTAGCTGATTCTGACGTTGCTGAGCTTCCAACAGCTGCCGGGAGACATTGATCAGCGCCGCGCCGACATCTGCAGCACGAGGTGGTGTGTTGGAGGTTGCTTCAGCGGAAACGTCGATGCTAAAGGTGGGTGAGAATTGAGCTGGGTCGTGTGCCATAATATTTGCGCAATCTGTTCCGATAAGGTGCGATTAAAACTGCAGATTCATCTCAGAATTCCTCAAGACAGGTCGCCCTTATTATAGTCGTCCACGAGTGGCCTCGTCGAGCATTTGATTTGGCAATTGTAAACTTTGCCGAATATGCCGATTGCAACCATTGCTTCAAATATCGGACCTGCATCGGTGACAGTGATCATTCAGGCTTTGTTTCGTCGAAGCTATTTTGCCACCAGGACGGGCACCTCATGCTTCTGTGTCTTGGGATTGATTGCCTCGATTCGCTCTCTCAGTTCAAAATCGGTATGCAAGAAAGCGCCCGTAAAGTGACGAAAAACATCGGTTTCCTAACCGTCCGACACCACGAAATGCATGGCTTCTTCGGAGGCTACTTGATCGTGAACGAGCTTGCTCGGCCGCTGGAGTTTCACTGCACGTTGCCAATCTTGCCCACGCGAGCTCAACAGATTCTTTACGGCAACACGCTGAACGATTTTGTGTGCGGTGAGCAAATTGCACGGGCGCTCGTTACCAAGGCCAAGACCATCCCTGACGCATTGCTTGCGGATTCGCTAGCGGTACTGACCCTACGGCACATGCATTCGGTTCCGATCGGATTCATTGATACGTTGCAAGCGGGTGATAGCGGCATGAATCGCCCCGCAAGTGGCCGCACGGAGTATCGTAGGTTCAAGGCGCTTGGCCATCCTATGGCGGTACTTCCGGAATACGAGTCGGACTGTGGTTTCTTCAGCAACCTCTTTGCGCAAGGGAAACCACCTTTGGATTTGCTGGAACCTTTCGGAAGAATTGAAGAAGCTCTCCAAGAAGCCCACCCCGCTACCAAAGCTGCCTAAATCCCATGTACGATCCTTCATCGCATGATGTTCAGCGTCCGGTTATTCATACCAGTTGGTCCTGCGAGCCGTGGCAAATCGATTTTGCTGAATCCGCGTTTTCCTTCGAAGACGAAGATAGCACACAAGCGAACGTCCAGATAAATCCAGCATCTAGTCATTACAAACTAGACTCTTCGTGGCAAACCCCTCGCGTTCTTCCAATCCAGCTGAGTCAAACTCTCCCGAAAACCATCGGCTTCACTTTTCCCGAATCGCCGCAGTGGATTCCGCCGGCAGCTGCCAAAGAGTCAATTAAGCCATCGACTTCCAAGCTACCATCGAAGGATCCGCTGACGGTAACACCCTCGGAGGAGGATTCGGACGAGGATCAAATTGCCAAGCCTCGCATCACACGCATTCGTCCACCTGGCGATTTGGTTCGATTGGAGGATAGGCTGTACTATGTTTTGCAGCCTCCGCTTGAAACGCTTGTTCAGTCGGCAAAGCTGACGTTTCCATTCCAGCCCTTTCCTTATCAGATGGAAGGGATTGCATTCCTGTTTCCAAGGTCGGCCGCAATTCTTGCGGATGAGATGGGGCTAGGAAAAACCATGCAAGCCATCACTTCGATTCGCATGTTGCTGCTATCGGGCGAACTGCAAAACGTATTGCTGGTCTGCCCCAAGCCATTGGTTACCAACTGGATGCGAGAATTTAGGCAATGGGCACCCGAGATACCGCTCGCTATCATCGAAGGGGACTCGGCCAAACGCAATTGGATATGGACCAATCCCCAAGCTCCGGTCAAGATTGCGAACTACGAATTGATGATGCGCGATCACGAGATCTTGCATGAACAAGGGCTTCATTAG
>CAITIF010000894.1 GCA_903892365.1 uncultured Pirellula sp.
CGATTTTCAATTGCTTCTGATTAATCACCGGAAACTCAATTTGCCAATCGGAAAAACTACGATAAAACTCCTCCAGGGTCCAACCGCCTCCAGGGTACGGCCGCTGCTGTTCATCGATGGGAGTAATGAGGATGCGAGAGCGAGTCAGGTCAATGTACTTCCCTGCCCCGACCGTACCGTCGGTCCCAGGGAATCGCGCGATTTGAATTCCATCCAACTTAATCGAAGCCGCCCCAAGCGTCTCACCCTTGGCGACTCGAAAGATCGCCGCATTAGGCACCTTGTCGAGATCCAACTCCGCATCACACCACAGCGGCCCCATCTCACGAGCGGGCATTCCTCCCAACGAACTTGAACCCTCCGAAAGCGTAAAAGCCGTTTGCATCAGAGGCGAAGTTCCCGCGCATACCGAGCGGATTTTCACGGGCCAACCCGAAGGATTATTGAGTGTGACTCCATTTGCCGGATCAAGATTGATCGTAACGGGTTGACGAAGCTCTACATTCGCTAATGAGAATTGCAAAGCATACTCCCCGATTTCTTCGTTACGCTCCGTGTCCTCCAGGGAAACCACAATCGAATTTTCTCCACGACGCAGCGTGTTTGAAAGTGAATCAACACCATCCGTCGTCAGATTCTGAATCGACAACATCGAGGCGGCTTGATGAAAATCCCAGGCCTCTCTTCGATCCATCTGAAGACTTTCGCCGTTGCGCAACACCACTGCTTGCGGCCAATTAAGCCGATGATAGCGCCATTGCTGCTCCGTGTAGATTGCACTCGGTAAATGAGCCAACAGTACCTTCTTCCCAAACTCTTTCGCTATCCTCGATATCGCAGGTCGAACTTGAATGCCAATCGAAAATGCCCCATGCGGATTCAACACGATCGTTCCTAACGCACCTTGCGCGTTCTCAATAATCTCCACCGAGTCAGGCAAAAGCGACGCTTCCAAACCGTGCGGCTTGCGAACAATTCGATAATGGAAAAGCGATTGAAGTTGATGATCGTAGAAGCTTACTATTCTTTCTTGCAGCAGTGCGTTGCTGTATCGATCGAGTAATCGGTCCGCTTCTCGACTTGCCTCATTGGGCGTCACCACGATTCGTGGAATCGAGAGTATTCGAGCGAGCTTCAGGGCTCGTACATCGTCGGTACTCTGCGTGTCATTGTGAATGTGCCAATTGATCAGCGTCGCGACCGTGTTGGAATAGAAGTTTGCCAAACCTTCGGAGACGTTCGGGAGCGCGCTCTGCAAGTAGGCCTGCCAATTTCTTTGACCATTCAAATCTTTGGACAACAAGATGGAATCGGTCGGACCAAAACAAGAGATTAGATTCGGATGGTTTGAACCATTGGCCGTGTGGATCTGAATGCGACCGTCACCGCTGGTCATCAACTGCGGATGGATGGGGCTGGTTGCATGCAAGTTAGGTGTGGCCGTCAATTGATGGGCTAACATCGTTAACGTCGTCGCGTTTCCAACATGCCCAGTAAAACCATTGATGTCAATATGATCCGCCATGATCAGGATATGCGTTGGCCGATCACCGAACGGCTTCGTGAAATCGATGTTGCCCTTCAAATGCAACGTATGCGCTTGAATCTCCACAAAGACAGGTTCGGTCCCAGCTGGAATATTTCGGCCAGCATTGCTGAGAAGCTCCTTCAACTTATCGCTGTTTAACTCAACCCGATCAAACTTTTCACCATCCCAATTTGGCAGCAAATTCGCTACCGTGATTTGAACTCGATTCGCTTTCGAAAAACAGCCTTGAAGGGCCTCGGCAATCTTTGCATGATCCGAGCTCAATGCGGACTCGGTCTTCGGCAGCGTCAAATCGATATCGGTCACC
>CAITIF010000895.1 GCA_903892365.1 uncultured Pirellula sp.
GAAAGACCTTCCAACTCGAAAAAAACTTTCTCGAACTATGACGATGCAGGAACTACGGATGGAACACCACAATCGAATTCGAGTCGAACAGGGCGGGCGTCCACGCCATCTCTACCAACGAGGTGCAATCTGGACTTTGCTAGCGATTCTTCAATCATCCGTTTTCTGCTCGTATTCCCTGGCACAGCGTAACGGACGTGGAATTCCTATCCAGCAGGATGCAATGCTGATGCCCGCACCTCGCGAAGTCCAAGTGCTTATCGAGGAGGCGAAATCGCACATCGACCAGGAACAATGGACCGAGGCGACCCTTGCATTAGGCGTCCTTTTAGGTCTAGAGTCGCAAGACGACGGCGACTTGAAGGGCGTAGATTACTTTATTGAGGATGAGACCAGGTCAAAAGATCCCAAAAAATCACGGGCGGGAACCAGCGAGAGCGTCTTCAAGAAGTCGTTTGAATTGGTGGAATCGTTGCCGATGGAGGCGACAAAATTTGTTGACTTAAGGTATGGCGTGCTTGCCAGCCAAATGCTGGAGCAAGCGGTCGCGCAGTCGGACTGGAAGAAAATGGAACGCGTTGCAGGCCGGTACCCCTTTACTACTGCGGGACAAGACGCATGTGTCATCCTGGGTGAATACTGGCTTCGAAACGGTGACCCGCTATTGGCCTCACGTTTTCTCAACGCTGCGTTTCGCCAGAAAAGCGCCTTGAGTCGTCTCGGTGCTGAATTAGGAATTCTTACGGCTTGCTCTTTGGAAACGGCTGGTCTCCAAGCGGAAGCGATCCAGTGCTTGGATCAAACTCGTGAAGCGATCAGCAAGGTATCGACGGACTGGAACGGCACCAAGATCAGCTGGGACAGTCGTACCAACCCACCGGTCGCATCGATCGAGATTCTTAAAGCCATCATGGGGAAACGCGAAGCAGCCGATCAAGCGACTTCGTTTGAAAAGGCCAGCAAGCAGCCCTTCTACTTGGGTGGTAATCCTGGTCGGAACGCAGACACTAATGCCGGTAGCCCTCTGCCTATCCTGCGATGGCATACTGAACTTCATGAATCAAAACAGCACAAAGACAATCTAGCTAGAACTCTCAAAGAAAAAATACTGGATCGCAAGCAGACTTTTATCCCTTCGCGTTACCCCATCAGCGTTGGGCCATGGATCATCACGTCGACCTATGATCAACGGATCATAGCCGTAGATGCGAAAACGGGGCGGCTTGGCTGGGAGTGTCTTTACAGCGGAATGCCTCTTGGTTTCTCCATGGAACAATTCGCTAATCGGGATAGCAACCAATTCAACACAGCAGCCCCTGATTATCTGACCAAGCGAGTTTGGGGGGAAAGCGTGGTTGGAATGCCAACCAGTGACGGGAAGCGGGTGTTCAGCATTAGCGAACTTCCAGCAATCGATGTCGCAGAAAGCTTCGCGCTCGGACAAAACGCACGTGTCTCCAAACCTCAAGGCGTGCGCGGGTTCAATGTGCTTCAATGTTGGAGCGTTTCCGAAGAAGGAAAGATCCAATGGGAAGTGGGGGGTGCCAAAAGTCCTACCGATATCAGCTTGGCCGGAGTTTTGTTTTTGGGCGCTCCATTACCGCTCGGGGGCGAATTGCTTATCATCGGCGAATTGAACAGCGATGTTTATCTGTTCTCTATTTCCCCGGACACTGGCAAAGTGAATTGGCGACAACCGCTGGCTAGCAATTCGCAAGCGATTGCAGGCGATCAGCTTCGCCGCAACGTAGGCGCGTCCCCGGCCGCCGAAGGCTCCATCTTAATTTGCCCAACTTTATCTGGTCATTTGATCGCATTCGATACCATTTCGCATGCCCTGCTTTGGACATTCGAATATCCATTGCGTTCCATGTTGGGGAATATGGCCCAATTCGGTCAGTTCGGGCAAGTCGACCTCGGGGACTTTAACGCGCTGGCTGGAAGATCCGCGGAACCGAGTGTCACCATCCATAACGGCATCGCATTTTTCGCACCGCCTGACGGCGATGGGTTGTATGCGATTTCAGTTGCAGACGGCACCAAACTTTGGGACTCGAATGAACGCCCAAGTCAAG
The DNA here is from genome assembly GCA_903892365.1 of uncultured Pirellula sp. GTDB lineage: Bacteria > Planctomycetota > Planctomycetia > Pirellulales > Pirellulaceae > JBKCUI01. Next base: position 2,076 of record CAITIF010000895.1, read on the forward strand.
AAGACGGGAAACCATCCGACGAATCTTATGTAAATCGATTTGACCAAGTTCGGTACATCGCAGGGGTTTGGGACGGAATGGCAATTGTCGCATGCCAGTCTCAACTGGTTGCCATCGATACGAAAAAGTTTACGGAAATCTGGGCACTTGATCTTCCTCAAAACAGTCAACTTGCAGGTC
>CAITIF010000896.1 GCA_903892365.1 uncultured Pirellula sp.
CTGCGTGCACTCAGAATCAAGATCGGAAGAAAAATTCCTTGCTCCCGCAAGGTTTGGCAAACTGCATATCCGCTCATTCCCGGTAGCATTAAATCCAAAATCATCATGTCGAAGGTGTAATGATCGGCTTCAATAAGCCGAACGGCGGTCGGTCCGTCTTCCACCCAGGTCACTCGATACCCTTCCGCTTCCAGGTTGTACTTAACCCCCATGGCCAAGTGCTTTTCATCTTCAACGATGAGGACGTGCTTTCGAGCTCGTATCGACATGGGTTATTCGCCAAAAGGACTCGTGTTGTCAATTTCTGGAACGCTTTGCTGCGTATTGTTATCATCGTTAGGACGATTTCTAGATAGAGGAAGCATGACTTCGAATCGTGCCCCCGATCTCTTGGGAATATCAATTACGCGAATCGTTCCCCGGAGTCGTCGAACGATCGATCGAACCAGAAACAATCCAAGTCCCGTCCCGGGCTTAGTCCGTTCAAGTTCGTCACCAATCCGATAGAAACGCCGAAAAATCTGGCGGCGAAGATGCCGTGGTACGCCAACTCCATTATCCGAAATCAACCATCGTGAGTTAAGAGTTTCTGAATCTACTTCTACGAAGATGTCAATTTCAGGAGGACTGCCAGCGTACTTGATAGCATTGTCAACGAGATTCCGAGCCAAAACTTCAACATCAATTCTTTTGGCCCACACATCCAGTTCCGGACATTCTAAGCGAATCGACTCCGGTGCCACATGATGTTGAACGACCAATTTCTCGATACAACCTTTGAGCGTTTTGTCGATCGGGATCCACGCTTCTTGTTCCGGTTCGTTGGAATCTTGCTGAAGCCTTGCTACGTCCAGCAATTGCGTGATCAACTGATCCAACCGGTCCACATCCTCGAGCATCGAGCGATAGAATTCGTTCCGCTGGTTCTCGTCCATGTTGCGTCTTCCCAGCGTTTGCAGGTACAGCTTTAGCGAAGCAATTGGGCTCTTCAATTCATGAGTCACTGCGTCGATGAAATTGCTTTGACGCCGATTCAAGTTGATCTGCTGGATACTCCAAACCAAGTACAAAATAACGCCCGAAAGCACGACACCAAACATGATCGAGCCGACGCTAAGCAGGGTCCAGTTCGCACCGAAAATGGTGATGAGAATCCAGCCCACCGACAACACCACCAAAAGAATAATCATGACAATGGCAAGGAAGATTGGCCATTTCAAGCTTTTTCGTTCAAACACGATCGTACGACCTCTAAGGGAATAGTTTGGGGCAATCCTTCTATGCGAAACGGCACCAGGATGCTCTCCCACCCGCAAGCGGGGATTTTCCTGGGACTTTGGCCAGCGAGTTCGTGGAAAACCATGGGAGCCCCAGGATCAGTCCCTGCTAGGTAACGTATCGGTTTTGCGACGATTTATAAACTGAAGTTCAAAGATTTCTAAAAAAACGCGGTTCGAACTACTTTCGACCCTGACTCGGGCCGCATCACTTGCTTAGAATGGGGGTCGGAACCAACCTTGAGCCGATTGAGTGGCGCATGATTCGCCATTAGTTCTTGAAGGATTAGAAATTATGACGCCAGAAACTGGAAAAATACAATTTTCGCGGCAGATTTGGCAAGCTGCATCGGAGCACGCTTACCTATGTCTTGTGCGCCGGGACTTCTGTCCGGAACAATCGCACACAGAAAATCTGCGGTGCATGCACTTGGTGGAGGAAACGGAAGCACATTTCGGTAGACAACTCTGGTTCTTCGAGGCTATTGGCGTCGACACATTTGGCCGACGTCACGTTCTCCACGGCATGCTGGAATTCTCGATTCAGTATGGTCTTCTAGAAACATCCCAGACAGCCATGTTTGAGGAAAACGACGCTCGTAGCAACTTTCTTGCTAGAGAATTGTCGGGCTCTAAAAAATTCGTATACAGTTACCCTTCGACAAAATTCTGGGTCTATGCAGCTTGGACAAGTATTGCCGTTCTTGGCGCCATTTGGGTTTCCGCACTCGTCAATTATTTGACGCGACCGCAACCCCAAGACAAACGCGGGCCCCAAACAAATCAAGTCCTTCAGGTAAACAGCGAGAATCGCTGAGCAAGATCATAGGCATTCAGCCAAACGCACAACAACTTGGCGGAACGCGTTGTTATTTGCGGTATTTTGTAGTGGAAGGCCTTTTGTGATTTGCGATTTCTTGATTAGATCGCTGTTTCACGCGATTGGCAGGAGCGATGGACGACTGTTTGTTCCATCGCACCTGTTAGCCAATCGCATCATTCCAAATTAAGCCTTGAATGCATCCAGTTTGGCCATTAGGCCATCGATCGCGGGCTTGATGATTGCATCAACACCCGGAATCGCCATGATCTTGTCCAGTATCGGCTTGAGTTCGCTGATAGCCGATCCGAAAACCCCCGAAACAGCTCCCTTAGCAGCGTCAGGAAGCTTTCCAAACAAGTCGTTCATCCCACCAAACGATTCCGTCAATTGGGAAATCTGAGGCAATGCAGCCGTTGCGGTCTCGCCGTCGGTGATCGAAGATAAGGTCGAGGTAAGTTTGCCAAATGATTCCTGAACATTCTTAAGCATGTCAGAACCACCTTCTACTGAAGCCAATGCTTCCGTAGCCTTGCTGAGCATTTCTGACATTCCAGACGCCTTGATCGCGTCTCCTACGGCAGCCTTGGCTTCTTCAGCCATGGTTTTTGTTGCTTCCTTCATTCCCTTGGTGGCATCTGCCATCCCTTGAGCTGTGCTGCTCGCCTTTTGGTTCGGGGTTTCGCCAGTTGTAGCAGGTTCTGGGGTGCAACCTACCAAGACGGCGGAACTGACAAGCATGGCGGAAAGAACGATTTTGCAACGTTTCATGGAAATTCTCCTGTCGGTGAAAGACTGATCGGCGGATGAACTACACAATAGCTCTTGAAGACTCAGCCAAACAATCGCGCACCATGATTGCAGGACAATAGAGAATTACAAGCTGTCATCTGAAAAGTCTCCATCAAATCCTAAATTCGTTGCTTGGCTAATACGACCACCAAGCACCCCGTATTGGTTCAATACAAAAAATGCGGTGAAGGGAATCGTAAATCCAAGAAAAATCGAACCAACCGGACTTTGAAGCTCTGCCAAGATCATGACGCAAAAAAGGAATCCGAATGCCAGTCCTGATTGCATGTACATAGCTCCCCATGCGTCCGAAAAGGACTTAATGGAAACGAAAACTGGCTTGGAATAGGGCTGTGTCATGGCCCCATTGTCGATCATGCTAAGCAACAAAAATGGTGTAGCCGCCCAAATGCCAAGCATCAACAAGCCCGAAGCTACCAATGGGTGTGCATTGAGTCCGGCCACGATCCCACCTAACATTCCCCCAGGAATCGAAGCAAGAAACAAGGCTGCGATCAACAAAAACCCTTCGCCGATTGCATCTCCCATACGGCTCAGCGGCCATTCCTCTACGCGATGCGATCGGTTTGCCGCCATGGTTAGAATGCTTAGACCGCATAGGCAGATAGCGGCTACGATCGGAATGAATAGAACTGCGAAAATAGCAATCCGAACGATCATGGCTTGGGTTACATCCATTTCAACCCACGTACCTATGATGCAGATAGCAAACAGCCACCCACCGGTACACAACCCCAGCCCAACCGTTGCAGCCACCACCCAGGGATCTCGCATGAAACCAAGAATCAGTTGGAGCCAACGTTGGGTGTCGAATCCGCCGTCGTAATCGCTCGACGTCCGAGTTTCTTCTTCCAGGGCTTGAGTTGCTTTTTCTAAGATTTCGTCGGAACGAACCGGGATATCTCGTCTAGTACTCTTGGAATCGATCGGTTGTAGTGCGACCGATGGCAAGTCGTCCATGTTGACCGGGGGTTGCTTCACGGCCTTGCGGACAGGCTTCGGGATCGTTAGTTCCGAATAGCAATCCGGGCAGCGGATCGAGGATCCAGATCGCGACTCCAATGCGTAAAGTAGGCTGCCGCAAATCCGACACGGAAATGAAAATTCATCATTGGGGGGCAAAGCGAAGTTATCCCCAAGAGCAGCAGTTTCTAGTTTTACGTCGTCCAGTGAATTAGGGCCGGACCTGCTTGCATTTTGAACTCGGCCCGTCTTGGGCCCCGGGGAAGCGGTTGCTGGTGAGTCCAACTGGCTCCCATCCAAATCTTCTAGGTCGATGTCAGGCAAACCAAGATCGAAAGGTAACGAAGGAATCGCCGCAGGTGCTTCCAACGGCAACAGTTCCGGAAGATCATCATCAAAAACGCTTTTGTTTTTTCCCTTCGATGTAGGATCGATTGCTTCGGGGACACCGCTTGGCGTAGGCAATTCCGATCGCATTTCGGGGCCTGCTTTTGCAGCAGTATTAGTGTTTGCAACAGGTTCGAGCTTCAAATCATCGTCGAGTTGCAACCATGCATCATCTTCTGTTGCCATAGGAATACCGGCAGGGACTGTAATCTTGGATTTGCATTTTGGGCATACCAGATTCTTCCCTGCGAGCGTCTTTGCGGCTCGCAAGCGTTTGCTGCAATGGGGACAAGAGAAGCTTAGCGGTTGATCGCTTTCACCGGACAAAAGAGGACCTCGTGTAGAGTTGGTAAGGTAAGGCTGGTGAACTAATTTAGTTGCGGTTTCGACTTGGTAAAAGCTTCATGCTGCTGGCTTCCGTCCTGATGCGTCCAGTGTCCTCGATGCAGAATGACTCGATAGATCAAATGCATCTTGGTGCCGGACGGAAGGTAATAGCCCCCTTCTTTTTTTACTGCGGCGGGATTCACCTCCAGAAAATGGGAAACACCGATGGGATTGTGAGCGAACAGACCATAAGTGCGAACATGCCAGTAGCCATCGCTGCCGAAGCTTTCTGGGTGAGTCAAAATCGCCACTCCCATGTCGGACTTGGCATCGCGAGTTGCCTTTCCAGCGTAGTCGACCCATTGCGCGGCACGCCCCCAAGTCGCTCCGTTGAGGAGTCCGTTGCTGTTTAGGATTTGGCCGTTGGACTTGTCGGCTCGCATGGTTTCAGGAACTCGAACGGCAAACATCCCTTCTTTGGTATCGCCGAAATGAACGGGTTCGTCCGATGCGCCTTCGGGATGCTTTAAGATGTATTCACAGTCGATCACTCGATCATCGTTGCCGTTCATCGCATCAACGATAGAGTATCGGCATGTTTCCTCAAGAACCACTTGGCCGGACCTTGTTTGCCATTCATGTCGCGCGGTGACGGACGCCGTCGATTCGGATTCTTCAAGTGAGACGATTTCTTTGTGCACCACCCTTCCTTTGTTTTCTCCGTCCCCTTCGGCCCAGAAATCAAACCCATTGACCTCTCCAAAAGTCATCCAAAGCGATCGATGATGAGGGTGATCGCGTTCTTCGTTCTGATTGTCGACCATGGGATATTCACGCGACATCCGGCTCTGATCCGGGCCAATCAAGGGCCAAAGAATGGGTTTGGTGCCCGACTGGAATTGGTAGCTTGTGACTAACTGTCCATCTTGAAGCAGGTCCACTCGGTCTGAATGCTGTTTTGATTGGAACCGTTGCGCCTGGGCGGTTAGCGAGCAGGATGCAATGAAAAGCAAAACGACGACGCTTGGAACGAATAGGGTGCGAAGTTTCATCATGGAGGGTGGCGGTTAAGGACGGAGGAAAAATGGCGGCGATTTGCGATTCGGGCTTTTCAATTGTACATCGTCCGTTGATATTAGTCGGATAGGGCGTGGGAACTCTTTTTTTGCCCATTTCTTTCTTTGGTTTAGCTGCTTTGGTTTGGCTGCTTTGGTTTGAAGGGGAGTTGCGACTGTGCTGTTGCTGCATCGATCGATTTTGGTTTCATGGGTCTTTTTGATTCTAGCAGGCATCTGTCCCGTCGAAATGAAATCGGCCAATGGGGACGAAACACCCCCCTTTACGGTTCCTGAGGGCTTCTCGGTTCAACGCGTTGCGGATGACTCGGTGGTTCATGACTGTTTCTGTATGACGATGGATGGCTTGGGACGCCCAGTGGTTTCCGGGCCTGGCTACATTCGAACGTTAGTAGATGACAATCAAGATGGGATCTACGATCGCACTTTTCTTTGGACCAGCATGACCAAACAAGGCGCACAAGGGCTTTGGTCCGAAGGTCGAAAGCTTTATTTTGTCAGCGAGGGTGCGTTGTGGCTAACCGAAGACGCCGACGGGGATTTGGCAGCTGATGCCAATCCGAAGCGTGTTTTAGAGCTGCCCACAGGGGGCGAACACGACGTTCACGCAATTCGTCGAGGTCCAGATGGGTTTTGGTACTTTATTGCTGGCAACTTTGCCAAGGATCTCGCAAATCTTCAAAACGACCCTCTCAGCCCCGTAGGACGTTCTCGAAGCGGAACGCTATGGCGAATTAGCCCCGACTTTAAAACTCGAGGTGTTTGGGCGCACGGTATGCGGAACTGCTACGATTTTGACTTCTTGCCTGACGGGCAGATTGTCACCTACGATAGCGACTGCGAACGCGAAGCGACCCTGCCTTGGTATCGTCCTACGCGAGTTTTCGTGTTGGGACCAGGAAGTGATGCAGGATGGTGCGGGCAGGCTTGGAAAGACGAGGACCACCGTATTACGATGCCTCAAACGCTCGCCCAACTAGGGCGAGGTTCCCCTACCGGTGTCGCTGTCTATCAACATCGAACGTTCCCCAAAAAATATCACGATGCGGCTTTTGTTTTGGATTGGACCTTCGGTCGAGTCCTGGCGGTCTTTCCCTCGAGGAATCTAGATGAATCCCAACGCATCCCTAACAAAGTGCCAGCGGAAGTTTTCATGCAACCATCCGGGAACGCCGGATTCGCTCCAACCGATGTTTGTGTTGTCCCCGACGGCAGCTTGTTGGTTTGCGTGGGTGGTCGAGGTACGACGGGCGCAATCTATCGCATTGCGGCTCAAGAACAAGCGAGCCCCGACAATTCGGCCCACTGGTTTGACTCCTCAATGCGAAATGGACAGATTCGTCCCGAGGCAGCAAATGCCCTTCAAGAAGCGTTGATGACCAACATGCCTTTTGAAAGCTGGTCAGAAGTTCAATGGCGAGCGTCCATCGAAAAGGCTGGCGCAGAATCTTTGATGGCTGTTGTTCAAGGTGAATTAGAAATCGATGCGGCCCCTGAAGTCAGTGCCGCGGCCAAGTTACGAGCGGCTCAAATGTTGACTCGTATGAATGCAAACATACCTACATCGATCGTCTTAAAAGCAGTCATGTCCAGCTCTGCATCGACCAGGGCTGCGGGCTGGTGGCTCGCCGGTCGAGGTCGACTGCAGCTTAAACCTCAAGACGCGAGTTGGATCGCGCAAGCAGCTAGCATGAACTACAACTCTTTCGCTCCAGAGCAGCTCGACTCAACCGATCGACCTCATTGGGACAATCACCTTGGTCCCGCCGATGAAAGATTGCGATGGGAAGCATTTGGTCTACGAAAATGGCCCATGGCAAAAGCGGAAAGCCGAGAAGTCCCAGACTCAGATGCCGGCAATTCCATACGTCGAACATGGCTTTGGGCTCTGGCCAGATCGGCGACTCCTCCTGCGCAGAAGTCGGCAGAGAATGTGCTGGATGGACTCATCGCCAAAGCACTATTTGGTTCCATGCAAACCAACCTCGACACGCCCTTGCTGGATAAACTTGCGAACTGGGTTCCTGCGAAACAACAACAGTGGACCACTCGCGATCAGCTCGAATTCTTCACTACGCTTCAAGTCTCATTGGGCGAACGCCGTTATTCGCTTCCTCAACAAGTCGATCCACCTCAGCCCGATGTTTTGGACGGATACAAGGGACTTAGCTCCTCGCGGTTGCCCGAAAGCCTAAGAAAGGCCTGGACCGATTGGACTCTTTTCTTTGCTCAGAAGGCTATCGACCTGGATAGCCCTCTTCTTCACCTGGAAGCAACTCGCACACTTTCGATGCTTGAGCCAAAGAATTCCGAAGCGGTTGCTTTCTTGCTCGGCCAAATTACTGACAAAAGCCACCCTACCTCGGATATTCACTGGCTTTGCTGTTCCGCCAACTGCTCGTCCCCAAGAACCGCAGAAATGACTGCGATGACAGCTCAGGCTTTGGCCGGAATCATTCGCAAAGTAAAACAACGAGGCCTCTACACCGACAATCAATGGCCCATTCGATTGCAGCAATTGGTTGCTGCCCTGCTCAAACGCGATTCAAATCTTGGTGCAGCCTTTGTCGACTTGCCAATCCCATGCTGCCCAGAGGATTTGGCTTTGCTAAGTGCATTCCCCATCGACGTTCAAGCGAACGCAAGATTAAAAATGAAAAAGCACTTGGTCAGCTCTGAAACTTCAGATTGGTCGCCCGCCATTCTTCGTTATGCATGCCAAGCTGGAATCGACGATTCTCTTGCTTTCAAAATTCGCGAAGCTGCTGCTGATCCAAAACTGACGACCGTTGCAATCGAATTGCTCGCGACGCGCGCCAGCGAAACGGACTACGGATTGTTTTTGTCCGCTCTGGAATCACAAGATCGCGACCAGTGGGCCTTGGGTTGGAAAGGTATCGCCTCCCTTCCAACCATCGATTCTCAACGAGAGTTGACCGCCTTGGCTCCAGTTGTCTCCAGCGTTTTAAACTCCAACACGAGCTTGCCCCGAGCCAAAGTCCTGCAACGAGTCCGGTTGGTCGGCACCAAGCTAAATCCAACCGATGGCCTGAAACCACCTGCGACAGAATTATGGTTGGATTGGGAGCGATACTTCAAAAGCGTATTGTCTGAGGACGATTTTGCAAAGTTACTTAAGCCAAATATTGCTGTTGATTGGACCGCCATGCTGCAACAAGCCAGTTTGATGAAAGGCGATTCGGAAAAAGGCAAGATCCTTTATCAAGAGAAGTGTGCGCTTTGCCATGGTGGCCAAAGCTCTCTGGGCCCAAGTCTATCCGGTGTGGCCAAGCGATTCTCGCGAGAAGATCTTTCGAAAGCGATCTTTGAACCTAGCCGAGACATTTCGGAACGGTACCGAGCGATCCGTGTTCTGACAATCGATGATGAAATCTATACTGGGATGATTGTTTATAACGCAGCCGACGGAACCACTCTTCAAACCGCCACTGGCTCCATCGTTAGAATCAATCAAGATAACATTCAGGACAAAGGTTATTCCACCGAATCGCTGATGCCGTCCGGTTTGCTCGATGACAAATCCCCTCAAGATGTTGCCAACCTTTTTGCTTACCTGGATGGGCTGTAGGCCGAATCAGCCACCTCGATGGCGGGCGATTGCTTGAAACATTTGGCCAAGACAAACGTGATGGCTGCGGTGGACAAGCAGCCCATCAAAAATGGAACATCGCCAACCCGCCCCTGCATCAGTGGAAGCCACCAGTATTCGCCATCGATGTTCATCATCGCAACATCCACGATACTAGGCAGCGCAGCAATCCCAACTAGAACCATGCCAAGGCGGCTCCCGAGTTTGTGTTGCGTCAACGCGGTAGCCAAACCAAGTGAAGAACAAATGGCAACCCATGC
>CAITIF010000897.1 GCA_903892365.1 uncultured Pirellula sp.
GTGAATTGGCCAACTATGTGCGAGAGCGAATCAACGGCAACTTCGGTTACTACAATATCAACACGCACCTTAACCCCACCAACGTTTGCGTGTACCGATGTCGGTTTTGCGCCTTTCGTTCTGACCTGCGTGATCCCAAGGGTTACGCGATGAGCGACGAGCAGATCCTGCACCGAGGCCAAGAAGCGATGGACAATGGCTGCACTGAAATGCACATCGTGGGTGGACTGCATCATAAGCTCGGATATGACTGGTACCGTGGTATCATCTCGCTACTACATAACGCATATCCAAAACTGCATTTGAAAGGTTGGACTGCAGTCGAAATCAACTGGTTCGAATTCCTAACGAAAATGACTTCGAAGGAAATACTTCAAGATCTCAGGGAAGCTGGGCTCGGCAGTATGCCTGGTGGAGGAGCGGAAATCTTTCATCCCGAAGTGCGTGGTCAGCTTTGCGAGCACAAAGCCAACTCACATAAATGGTTGGAGATCCATCAAGCAGCGCATGAGATTGGCTTGAAGACGAATTGCACCATGTTGTATGGACACGTGGAACAACCATACCACCGCATTGATCACCTGCTGCAGCTGCGCGATTTGCAAGACAACACTGGCGGTTTTCAAACATTCATCCCGCTTGCTTTCCACCCTGAAAATACCAAGTTGTCTCATCTGAAGAAGCCCTCTGCAGCGATGGATCTTAGAACGATGGCGGTTTCACGTTTGATGCTGGATAACGTGCCGCACATGAAGGCCTACTGGATCATGCTTGGCATCGGAACCGCGCAAACAGCTCTGGCTTACGGTGCAGATGATATCGATGGAACGGTTCGCCATGAATTGATCTATCACGATGCCGGCGCCACCACACCTGAGCTACTTACGGTGGAGCAGATCCGGCAACTGATTTTGGAAGCAGGGCGCGAACCAGTCGAACGGGACACCATCTACCGTCACATCCATCGCGATGAATCCAATTTCAAGGAATGGTCGGTGGGCGAAGAAGTCGCAACGTTCCAGCACGCCTAGCCCTATGGCTCAGCGCAAGTATCGTGTGCGATCAAGACTACAGCAGGAACGGTAGGAGCGCAAAGACCGAGAAAACGATCAACAATACCCAGGCGACAAATCTCCAAAGCTTTCGTGGGGAGGAATCCAATTCCTCATCGGCATCGTCCATTTCTTGGTCGTCGTATCCGCCATACGATAACGACATATGAGAATCGCGGCTGTCATCTTCGGCCAACTCTTCATCCAACTCGTGGTTGGATGTTGTTGGCTTCGGACGCACCAGGTTCGTGAATGTAGCCTGACAATGATGGCAGCGCCTTGCGGTGGTTGCAATTCGCTTTCCACAGTGGCTACAGTCTGTGAACTCGAGCTGAACAGGCTTTCTGCTGGTCATGATGCTAAAGGGAAAAGGAAAGGGACTGGCACAGGTCCACGTGAACCAAGTATGATTGGACTATGATTAGATCAGAACGCGCAAAGACCGTACACGTACGACTGGAAGAACTTTACCCCCAGGTCCCGATCCCCCTGGAACATCAGGACATTTACACTTTATTGGTGGCAGTGCTTCTAAGTGCACAATGCACCGACAAAATGGTAAATCGTGTAACACCCCATCTGTGGGCCTTGGCCGACAACCCCTTCGACATGGCCAAGAAATCGGTGGAAAGCATTCGCGAGATTATCCAACCCTGCGGATTAAGTCCTCAAAAGTCCAAAGCGATCCAAGGTTTATCGAAGATTTTGGTGGACGAATATCAAGGTCAAGTTCCGAACAGCTTTGAGAAATTGGAAGCACTACCTGGAGTTGGCCATAAAACCGCCTCGGTCGTGATGAGTCAAGGCTTTGGGGTGGCAGCCTTTCCCGTTGATACCCACATTCATCGCTTGGCACAGCGTTGGGGGCTCACCGACGGTAGTTCGGTTGTTCAGACGGAACGCGATCTCAAAAAGTTGTTTCCAGAAGCCAGCTGGAATAGGCTGCATTTGCAGATCATCTTTTACGGCCGCGAGCATTGTACGGCCCGTGGGTGCGACGGTACCGTTTGTGGTCTTTGCCGTGAGCTGTATCCTCGGCGCAAAACCGCCGTCGTGACTCGGAAATAGCCAAGCATGAACAGCCTGCTATCTACTCTTCGCGATCGAACGACATGGAGTCGATGGAAACGTGGTATCCGGTTGTTTGCCGACTTGGCCTTCCCCCGAGTTTGTGTAGTATGCCAGTCGCCGATAATCGATCCCGAACATGAATCGATTTGCGGCGGATGCTTTGACAAGATTGAACCTACTCCGTTGGGTTGTAGGAAATGCGGAGCTCCTATCAAGTCATTTCTCCGAACAGACGACGAGCCACCCAAATCCTGTCGCCACTGTGAAAAACGGAAATGGTCTTTTCGCCGAGCCCATTGCTACACCATTTATCACGGGCCTGCCAAGCAAGTGATCCGAAAGATGAAACAAAGCAACAACGAATCGCTGACCTGGGAAGTGGGGCGTCGAGTTGGGAATTGGCTCGCTGAAAACCCTACCTTCGATGCTTCCAAGATAGATCGAGTTGTGTGCGTGCCGCAACATTGGTTCCGCCGTTTATCGACTAGATATAACCAGGCAGAAATTCTGGGGGCCTGCGTCGCCAAGTCGCTTCGGTTGCCATTCGAACCTCATGCGCTGTACAGAACGAGATGGGTGGAGAAGCAGGGAATCAAAAACTTGCAAGACAGACTCAACGATATGCAAGACTCCTTTGCGGCCTACGAGCGATCATGGATCCAAGGCGCCACGATCTTGTTGGTCGATGATGTTGTTACCAGTGGTGCGACCGCTCAGGATGCGGCTCGCGCACTGAAAAAGGCTGGTGCTGCCAACGTAGAGGTTGCCGCGTTCGCGCGAGCCATTGGTTCGAACAAGCCAACAGCCGTAGGGGCGAAAAGTAGCAATCCGACCGACCTAAAGTGAAGCAAGACCGGGTGGGAGGATGTCGATCATTGGCTAGGGATCAGCTCAGTTGAATCGAGACCCACTACAGCACTTCGCTTTGAATTTCCCCGTTGGCTAACTTGGTGGTCAACTTTTGGCCCGGCTTGACTTGCTTGCTATGGGTGATCACGCTTCCGGTTTTAGAATCCATGGTCACAGAGTAGCCTCGCGATAACGTCTTTAATGGACTGATAGCATCCAACACACTCGATGCTCGTTCGAGCTGTTCGTTGCGAGTCTGAATCATTGCATCCATGGCTTCGTCCAAAGCTTGGTGCACATCGTCCAGTCGCATGGTCGGTGTTTCTAAAGATCGCTCGGGCGATGCGAAAATGGGACGGCTCAGAATGGACTGCAAGCGTTGCTCCCCTTGATGAATTCGATGCATCATTAACATGTCGATGCGCCGTTGAGTTGCGGCCAAAGCGTCCAGGATTTCGTCGCGGCTTGGCACAACTCGCTCCGCAGCTTCCGAGGGTGTTAGGGCTCGTATGTCAGCGGCCAGGTCACAAAGGGTTACATCAATCTCATGGCCAACTGCTGAGATCGTTGGTAACGAGCAGGCCGCGACGGCTCGGACTACGATCTCTTCGTTAAAGCACCACAGGTCTTCGAGCGATCCACCCCCGCGGCCAACCACCAAGACATCCAGCAACGGTCGAAGTCGCTGGGCTACTTGGATACCGCGAACGATCTCCTCAGCGGCTCCTTCCCCTTGCACTCGGGCAGGGATCAACAAAACACTTGCGCCCGGCCAACGTCGACGCAGAACCTGGACGAAGTCATGAATGGCAGCGCCGCTTGGGCTGGTCACGAACCCAATTCGCGTTGGGAAGCGAGGAAGCGATTTTTTTCGTTCCGCATCGAATAATCCTTCTTGAGCGAGCTTCAGATGCAGCCGTTTAAAAGCAGCTTGAAGCTTGCCAATTCCCTGCTGTTCCACCCGGCTTATAATCACTTGGTAAGTACCGCGAGGTCCATAGACATCGATGCGCCCTTGAACCAGAACGGCCATCCCTTCTCGCAAGTCGATGCCCAATCGTTCAAAAGTAGATCGCCAAAGCACTGCGGAGATCTGGCTGGTAGAATCTTTGATGGTCAAGTAGACGTGCCCGGAAGCCGATTGATTGAGATTTCCGATTTCGCCGGCTAACCAAAAGGTGGAAACCGATTCATCGATCGAACGCTTGATCCAGGCATTGAGTTGGCCGACGGAAAGAGGCGTTTCGGAAGTGCTTCCCGGCTTGGAGGGCTTAGAAGGGGCCTTGGGTTTCGATGCAGCTTGAGGCTTCGCCGGGGGTGTTGGTGTCCGCTTGGGATTGAGATCTAAGGGTTTCTTCTCGGGCTCGTTTCCAAAGAAGGCATCAGCATCATCGCTCCACAAAAACCCGGTCATAATGGAATCGATTCCTGAGGTACGGGATAAAATGCTCGTTCGCCGATCCGGAGCGAGCCATCTGCAGCCCATGTCTCCGATTCAAGAGTCACCGCGTGAAGTAGTGTTTCTGCGTATTGGCGAATCTCTTCGATTTGTTCTTTGGTTTGCTTGCGTGGAACATGGATCGCGGGCCCTAAAACAATCCTGGCGCGTGAGCTAGGACGTGGGATTGCGAATTGGTCCCACGATTTTGGATTGCGCCACGGTCGATCGAATCCACAGCCAAGCGGCACAATGGGGATTCCGAGCAAACCAGCAATGTAGATGCAGCCCGAGGTGAGCTCCCTGCGTGGTCCGCGCGGTCCATCAGGTGTGATCACTAGGCTTGTGTTTCGGAATTCGCGAGTGATTTGAAGGATTGCCTTGACGCCTCCTTTGCTGGTCGAGCCACGAACGGTTTTGAATCCGAACTGAGATATCATCTCGGTCAGCCAATGCGCATCGCGATGTTGGCTGAGAAGCATGGTGACATCGCAGCCTCTGCGGTTGCATGGCGGTAGCGCAAGGTATTCATGCCATACGATGTAGATGGCTGGTCCTTGAAAACTTGCGACCGCTGGGTCCATGTTTGTTTGGTAGCATGCGATGCGGGCGTCCAAGGTGCGCATCCAGGCTCGAATACCAAAGGCAAGAAGAGTCCCCCCCCAGCTCATGGAGGCTCGTCCAAGAACCATGTTCGGCCGAAAAGGTAACTTGGGGAATCGCATTACGACGGAAGTGGCCAAAGCCCGGAGAATACCTCAACCGCAGGACCGGTCATGAAAACATGATTGGAGGTTTCGTCCCAATGCAATCGCAACTGTCCCCCGAGAAGATTGTTCAAGATATGACGATCGGTGTTGCCGGTGAGCACACCAGCCACGCAAACCGCGCTGGCTCCAGTGCCGCAGGCCCACGTTTCACCCGAACCTCGTTCCCAAGTTCGCTGACGCACTTCGCCGCGTGCCAGCACCTCAACAAACTCCACGTTGGTTCGTTTCGGGAAGCGGTCATCGCGTTCAATCAAGGGTCCAACGGTCAAAACCAGTTCGTCTGTAGCTTCCGGAACGAAGATGACGCAGTGCGGGTTCCCCATCGATACGCATGTCGCAAACAACCGGTGTCCTAAAACTTCGATTGGGTGACTGACTACGTTGGCTTGGGGGTTGGCCCCTAGTGTGGTTGGAATCTGTTCCGCGTTCAATCGCGGCTCACCCATGTCGACCGTGACTTGCGACACAAGTCCATTTTCAACGGTCAGCTCAAGCGACAAGATGCCAGCGCCTGTTTCGATCTTGAGAGATTTGTTTTTGGCGATCCCATGATCGTAAACATACTTGGCGACGCATCGAATTCCGTTGCCGCACATTTCAGATTCGCTGCCATCGGCATTGAACATTCGCATGCGAGCGTCCGCCTTGTCGGTTGGCAAGATAGCGATCAAGCCATCCCCACCGATTCCGAAACGCCGATCGGAAACTTGAGTTGCCAAGCTGGGAAGATCCAAGGGCAACGTTTGCGAGAAGCCGCTCATGTACACGTAGTCGTTACCGGCTCCGTGCATTTTGGTGAATTGCAGTGATTTGGCCATGAGGGTTTAGCTTGGTAAACGGAAATCTGGGTCGGAGATGCCGCGAATCAATTCGGAGATGCGGCTGTAAAGTTGCAGCATGAGTTGCCAAGTCGCAATATCCACGTTGATCGTGGCGCGTTTGTCATTAATTTTGACGGAGTCGACGACTTCTCCGATTCGAGCATGAAAGTACTCAAAGAGCTCTGCCAACTGAGCTGCCTGACTTGGGCTAAGACGCTCAGGCAGTTGTGGCGGTTGGTTCATATCCCGCAAGGCGCGAATCGATTCGGCAAGCCCTGGGTCCAATTCGAAATCACCATCGTCGTTGTGCGTACCGAGCTTGGATTCTTCGACAGCGGTTAAGCTATCTTGCACCCGCGAATTGATTTGTTCGGCGGAACCGAATAGCAACATGCTTCGGCCTACAGCGATGATGTCGCCGAATCGCAAAATTCGAAGTTGGCAATCTTGGCCATTCACTCGAGTCCCATTGGTGCTCTCCAGGTCGGTGAGCACTAAGTGGTCGTTGTCTTCTTGTATTTTGCAGTGAAAGCGGCTGATCCGCTCGTCGTTAAGCTGGATCGAGTTCCCTTCTTCGCGACCGATCGAGACTGGGGTTTTTAGGTCTGCGTAAATTCGCCCACGATCTGCACCTTGGACGACACGGAGCGTTAGCTTGCTCATTCCTACCTCTCGACCTTAACCTAAAACAATCAACTCTTGAAGTATCCATCTCGATTCAACGGATTGTACATTGTAGTACGGATTGCCGTGCTGTGGTCAGCGTAGCTACATTCGCTTTAGGGGCTAGCGTAGCTACGGCAAGGATCGAACATGGGTCGAGCTTACGCTTCCAAGCCAATGTCTTCTAGGACCAATGGGCTGGTCGATTCAACAATCATGTCGGGTCGGCGTGTGAAGGTTGGAAGACCTGCACCTGCGAGTACATGATCGAGAGAATCTTGGCTTTTTGCCACGATTGAATCGCGAGTCATGCCGCCAAAATTGCTTGCGTGCCCAAAAGCAGTGATCGGGCCTTCGTACCCAGCCTTGCTCAAGATCGAAACAAAACGAACGTTATCGATCACGCCGCTGGTACCAGCCAGAAGCCGCATCTTCAGACTTGCATCTGCTGCGGAAGGCAATGTTTCGGTGTCTGCTAACCGCAAGGCAGCAACACGATCGCCAGGAATGGTCGCCAGTTGTTCAAACGTTCCACCGCCTACAGCCCAGTTGAAGGTGTCGATGACGAGCCCCACGCTGGTGTTGGTGCATGCCTTAAAAAAGGCCAAGAACCCTTCTACGTCTTGAATGAATTTGAATTGACGGTTCTCGCGATTTTCCAAAGCGACCGAGAAATACAAACCAAGCATTACCTTGTTCTTCGCAAAAATCTCCGCAATGCTGTCCACTCGCTTGCGCAGCACGTCAAAATACTCATGGAACGGAAGTCGATCCGTTGCAGCAGGCAACCGCAAGAAACCAGCCTTTGCACCTGCTTTGCCAGCTACTTCAATCGTAGTCGACAATTGAGCGAGCGACTTTGCAAACGACTCGTCGTCCGTATCGAGGTCGATTGGAGTTTCGAAACCGCTGACCTTCATTTTCGCGCTGAGCAGATAACGGGCGGCCTTTTCAAATTCGCTCCGTTGTGTCCGCTTGACTAAATCAATAATATCGATATCCAAACCGCTAAAACCGTAGGTCATTGCCAGTTCGATCAATTCACTTTGCCGCCCAGAAACTCCCAATACAGTCGCGTTCAAATTCTTGTACATCAACCAATCTCCAATAAAACAGGCGAACATCGATCCAGCAAATTGCCAGTCGGTCGCACAAACGTTAACTAGTAGCCAAGCAATCCCTTTGGCTATGTTGAGAAGGCTCCCATCGAGCCTTCATAGGCGAAAAGACACTCACTTGATGTGACGCCATCGCAGATGCCAGAGTATCGCAGAAAACGGATGCCCTTCCAAGTCGAAACAAAGGATGTGACAGAAGGCCGCAAATTTGAACTTTTCCATTGACGCGAAGCACCAATTGCCGATACTAACGGCCCAAGGACAGGTCGGATTCGAGTTGTTTTTTGTGCGGGTTTCGCACAATTCTCCATCCGTCCCGGTCCCTAATTCAGCATTTCATCCAGAAAAGCAGAAGGATTCCAGCATTTTCAGTGCTCGGTTCCTGTGCCCGATCGATTGCCATCGACTCGACGCATCGCTTGGAAATGCCAAACAAAAGAGGAGATCGCATGGCAAACGAACTAGTAGAGAAGCTTATTGAAGCAGGCGCACACTTTGGGCACCGCGTTAGTCGCTGGAACCCAAAAATGGAACCGTACATCTACGGGCGCAAGAATCTGATCCACATTATCGACATTCGCGAAACTCTACGCGGAATGTTGCGAGCGAAGAAATACCTGAACCAAGTTGCCAACGGCGGTTCGCTCATTCTTTTCGTCGGCACCAAGCGACAAGCATCGGAAGTCATTCAACGTGAAGCCACGCGATGCGGCATGCCTTTCGTTAGCGAACGATGGTTGGGTGGTGCTTTGACCAACTTCCGTACCGTTCGAGATCGAATGGGCCGATTGGAAGAATTGGAGCTGATCATGAACAGCGACAAGATCAACCAATACTCCAAGAAGATGCAATCTTCCCTCAATCGTGAGTATCGCAAGATCTACCGAAACTTGAACGGTTTGCGTTCCCTGAACCGATTGCCAGAGTGCTTGGTGATCGTCGATCCTAAAAAGGAAAAGAACGCAGTTCGAGAAGCGAAGTGCCTTGGAATCACCACGGTTGCGTTGATCGATACCGATTGCGATCCAAGCCAAATTGACTTGCCGATCCCAGGCAACGATGACGGTATCCGTTCCATCGATTTGATCATGAAGCAGCTTGCCGACGCGATTTTGGCTGGCAAGGCTGAAAACCCAGAATTGCAAAAGACTTTGGGCAACCAATTGCAACAAGCCGACCCAACCAGCGAAATGGTTGCCAAGGCCGAAGGCATGGCCTAGTCGTTCTTTGCATGGAACGCAAAAAGTCAAACTTAGCTGCTTCTTTCGCTGATCCGAAGAAGCAGCGATTTTTTACAAACCAAGTTTTCAACTGAATTAGTACACAGGAATAAGATCGATGACGACAATTTCCGCAAGCGACGTCGCAGAGCTTCGCAAGCAATCGGGCGCTGGCCTCATGGATTGCAAGAAGGCCCTTCAAGAATCCAATGGCGACTACGAAGGTGCTCTCGATTATCTACGTAAAAAAGGCCAAAAAATCGCTGAGAAGCGAGCCGAAAAAGATGCGACCGAAGGTTGCGTTGCCACCGCTTCCGACGCAGCGAAGACAACCTCCGTGATTTTGGCCCTCTGCTGCGAAACCGACTTCGTCGCACGCAATGAAGTCTTTGTTGCTCTCGCAGACCGTCTGGTCAAAATGGCTTTGGAGCACGGCGTCGAGAACGTCGACCAACTGAATGCCTTGAGCATGGACGGAATGACCGTTGCTGAGAAGCTTGTTGAACAAACTGGCAAGACTGGCGAAAAGATCGTTGTTTCCGAAGTGCATCGCCTAACCGGCAACAAAGTCTCCAGCTACATCCACGCTGGCAGCAAGATCGGTGTGATCCTGTCGTTCAAAGACGGCGGTAAAGCAGGTGCTGACGAATTCTTCCGAAACGTTGCAATGCACGCCGCAGCAATGAAGCCTTCCATCCTTCATTACTCCGAGTTCGACCTGGAAATGGTCGCCAAAGAGTGCGAATCGATGCAAAACCAAATCAAGGTCGAAAACGAAGATCGCACTCGACTTGGTAAAGTGCTCAAGACAGTTCCACAATGCGTGAGCCGTTTGCAGCTAACCCCTGAAGTCATGAAGGCTGCAGAAGACGCGATCAAGGCCGAACTTGCCGCAGAAGGCAAGCCAGAAAAGATTTGGGACAAGATCCTTCCAGGCAAACTGGATCGATTTGTTGCCGACAACACTCTGCTCGATCAAGAACGATGCCTGCTAAACCAGTTTTTCGTCTTCGATGAAACCAAGACCGTCGAAGCTGCCGTCAAGGGCTTTGCGGATGGCGCCGAAATCGTCGCGTTTCGTCGCGTAGCGATCGGCTAAATCAATGCACCGTTGCGTCGAACGACCAACGGACTTGTCGATAAAATGAAAACGGCAGAGCCATTTAGCTCTGCCGTTTTTCATTGATACCCACGTTAATCACCATCGACCTCTACTTGCGGGATGTGCCTCGACGGTCGTCCCCTCGTTGGAGCGATGGGCGACCCA
>CAITIF010000898.1 GCA_903892365.1 uncultured Pirellula sp.
CTTGGTTCGTTTGATGGTCGCCGGTGGTGATTCTGGGCCCGGTCTCGTGCATGGCAATTCGGCTGAAAGTCTTGTATGGAAACGCATTGAATCGAACGAGATGCCCGAAGGTGCGAAGAAGCTGTCGGCAAAAGAAAAAGAAACCATTCGACGCTGGCTGGATCAAGGTGCCAAGACCACTCGGGCCGAACCCGAGAATGTAGAGGATGCCCGATTCACCGAAGAAGAATTAAGCTTTTGGGCCTTCCAACCTCCGACTCAGCCCGTAGTACCATCCCCTACCAAGCCTACTCTTCAATCAAGCAATCCAATCGACGCATTCATCGCAGCAAAACTGGAAACTGCGGGCTTAGAATTTTCGCCGGAAGCCGATCGTGCCACTCTTTTGCGACGCCTGAAGCTGGACCTGCACGGTCTACCACCCTCCCGTGAAGAGACCGAAGCCTTTGTCGCGGATACCTCGGATCATGCGTACGAGAAACGGGTGGATGATTTTCTCAGTTCGCCTCAGTTTGGCGTTCGATGGGCACGGCATTGGCTGGATGTTGCAGGCTTTTCTGAAACCGATGGCAACTCGGGCAAAGATCGCGAACGCGAACATGCGTGGCACTATCGTGACTATGTCGTCAACGCGATCAACAAGGACAAACCCTACAACGAGTTTATTGTCGAACAGATTGCAGGCGATGAATTGATCCAGGGCCCGCTGGATAATGAGAATGCACGTCATGTTGAATTAATGTCCGCGACTGGGCTGCTACGGATGGCTCCCGACGTAACAGCTACCGACAACAAGCTGGTCGATCGCAATCAAGCGGTTGCCGATATGGTCAAGGTAGTTAGTTCATCCGTGTTGGGCCTGACCGTAGGCTGCGCTCAATGCCACGATCATCGGTATGATCCTATCTCCATCGACGACTATTACAAGTTCCGCGCCATCTTTGATCCAGCGTTCCCATTAGAGCCTTGGAAGCAACCGGACCAAAGATTGGTGGATATGACTTCGGCCGCAGACCACGCGACTGGCGAAGCGATTGAAGCTCAAGCAAAACAACGGGACGAGGATATCCTGAAACGAAAACGCGAAGCCGCCGTCAAGATCCAAGCTCAAAAGCTGGCGGATGTCCCAGAAGCGCAGCGCGAAGCAGTCACCAAAGCCGTCTCGACTGCGGTCGCCGAACGAACGGAAGAACAAAAAGCGTTGCTGCTCGCCAATCCCATGGTCCACCCCATCGACGACATTGCGGGCAACCTGACTGTGTACGATGGTCCTCTGCACGAAAAGTTCAAAGCCGAGGAAGCCGAAGTCGCCAAACTGCGCAAAACCAAACCGCTCCGCCGAATGATCATGTCAGTACGTGACCACATCGAATCGATCCCAAAAAGCCAAGTCATGTTTCGAGGTGACCCCGAACAACGCAAGCACGAAGTCAAGCCATCCGAAATTTTTGTGTTGACCCGATCGCGAAGCTTAACCGATCTGCCTCTGGCCCCCGCCGAAAACCAAATGTCCGCAGGACGTCGACTTGCGTACGCAAGACAAATCACCGACGGCTCGCACCCACTGGTAAGCCGAGTCGCAGTCAACCGTATCTGGCAACACCATTTCAATAAAGGACTCGTTGCCACCCCCAGCGACTTCGGTGCCTTCGGTCAACGCCCCACTCATCCCGAATTGCTCGATTACTTGGCTCAACAATTGGTCACTCATGGCTGGAGTATCAAGTCGATCCACAAGTCGATTTTGATGTCCAAAACGTACCGCCAACAATCTCGACGCACATCGGACCATGAACGACTGGATCCAGACAATCGACTTTACTCTCGCATGAATCTTCGACGCATGGATGCGGAAGTGATTCGTGATTCCATGCTGTTTGTGTCTGGCAAACTAGACTCTTCCATTGGCGGTCCCAGCGTTCCAGTCTGCGAAGACGAGGTGGGACGCGCTTCCATCGGCATGCGAAAGATCAACGATGGCTTGTTTGCCGGAGTCGAAGATGTGGGCCCACGCAAGTATCGACGCAGCGTGTACCTTCAATCGCGAAGAACCTTGCCGCTGAATCTTCTTGAGACGTTCGATATGCCGATCATGAACCCCAATTGCGACGCTCGTCGCTGTTCCACCATCGCTCCACAGTCGTTGCTTTTTCTCAATGACCAATCGGTATTGGAGTTTTCGGAAAACATGGCAGAGACAATCATGCCGCTCCAACCAACGAACGACGAACGAATCCATGAGGTCTTTATTCGATTGTTTGCTAAAGGACCCTCTGCAATTGAACTTGAGCAGTGCAATGCTTACTTGGTTAGCCAACGAGCCTTATTTGCTGCCGACCCCAATCCTGAATGGCAAAAGACCATCGAAAAATCGAGTCACGCTCCCGACATTCGTGCTTTGGCAAGCCTGTGCCAAACTTTGATGGCTTCCAATCGATTCTTGTACATTGACTAAAAAGGATCCCACGATGACTCCATCGCTTTGTTCACGACGCCACTGGATGCACTCGTCCGCTTTTGGACTTGCTGGCGTGGCTTCGGCTTTGCTCCTGAAACAAGACGGCTTGTTGGCTGAAGACAAGGGGCCAATAAAGCCCGATCTCGAGCCGAAAACGTTCGATATGTTGGCCAAAAAACCTCATTTTGAACCTCGTGCGAAGGCCATGATCAGCATGTTCATGATCGGTGGACCAAGCCAGATCGACATGTTTGACCCTAAGCCAGAACTTGAAAAGCTGGACGGGAAAGAATTCCCCGGCGAAGTCCAGTACGACAACCCCGCCCAAGCTTCGCGTTTGGTCATGGGCCCCCAATGGAAATTCGCTCCGCGCGGTCAATCCGGAATCGAAATGTCGGACCTGATTCCCAACATGTGCGAGATCGCCGACGATATCACCTTGATTCGATCGATGCAGACCAACGTGAACAATCACTTGCCATCGATGTACGCTTTGAACACAGGAATGGGAACTCCAGGGCGAGCGTCTTTAGGCAGCTGGCTAACGTATGCACTTGGGTCCGAGTCGCAAGAACTACCCGCTTTCGTCGCCCTAACCCATCCTCACGGAATGCCTTTAATCGGAGGGGAGAATTGGGCCAACGGCCTGCTACCTTCGATTTATCAAGGGACGGTCGTTCGCCCCATGGAACCTCGCATCTTGAACTTGGACCCGCCGGAATATATGCGTGGCCAAGCACAACAGAGCCAACTCAATTTTCTTAAGCAATTTAACGCTGCCCACTTAGCAGAACATCCCAATGAGAATGACTTAGCGGCCCGGATGGCAAGCTACGAACTTGCTGGCAGAATGCAGCTCGCAGCCAAGGATGCTTTTGATATTTCAAAAGAATCCGAAGATATTCATCGAATGTACGGCATCGACCAGGACGTAACCCGCGACTACGGAACGAGATGCCTGATCGCAAGACGATTGGTGGAACGCGGTGTTCGCTTCGTCCAGATCTTTAACAACGGCCAATCGTGGGATCATCATGATTCGATCCTTTCGCAACTACCGCTCCGGTGCAACGAAATTGATAAACCAGCCGCCGCTTTGGTTCGCGACCTAAAGCAACGAGGACTTTTGGATTCCACCATCGTCCATTGGGGAGGCGAAATGGGGCGGCTACCGGTGATTCAAGTCCCAGCTTCAGGAAACGCCAAAGAAAAGGTCGGCCGCGACCATAACACCTACGGCTTCAGCATGTGGGTTGCAGGCGGGGGATTCAAAGCGGGATATGTGCATGGCAAGACGGACGATTTTTCACACCATGCCGTCGAGGGAATTGTCCAGCATCATGAATGGCTCGCAACCGTCTTGCACCAATTCGGTCTTGATCATGCTAAATTAAGACACAAATCCGGCGGTGGTGAATTATCTTTGGTTCAAACCGCTGCCACTCGGGTCGCAAAGGAACTGCTTGCATGACAAAAAACTGGTACGAAGTCGAAAACGTAGATGAGATTCCATCCCCCACCTTGTTGGTCTACCCCGACCGTATTCGCGAGAATCTACGTCGCATGATCGCACTGGTGGGAGATGCAAAGCGACTGAGGCCTCATGTGAAAACACATAAGATGGCTCAGATCGTGCAAATGAAGATCGAACATGGAATCAACAAATTCAAAGCTTCGACCATCGCCGAAGTTGAAATGACCGCAGCGGCAGGCGGCCAAGATATCTTGTTGGCCTATCAGCCTGTCGGTCCCAACATTGCCCGATTCATTCGCTTGATCAAAATGTTTCCGGCGGCGAAGTTGTCTGCCATCGTAGACAATCTTGAATCGGTTCGAGAAATTGGCAGAAAAGCAACTTCGGAGCAGGTTGTTGTTCCTTTGTATATCGACTTGAACGTTGGAATGAATCGGACTGGAATCGCACCAGGACCCGCTGCCCTGGACGTCTATCGCGAGATCTGCAAAACCGAAGGGGTATGGGCCGCTGGCTTCCATGCTTATGATGGTCACTTGCATGAACCCGATTTGCAATTGCTGACTCAACAAACAACGAATGCCTTCGAGCCAGTGTGGGCCATGAAAGACGCATTGGAAAAGGAAGGCTATCCAGTGCCCAATATCATCGCAGGCGGGACTCCCACCAGCCGGATATTGGCTCGTCACGAAGGGGTCGAGGTCGGCGCGGGGACGACAGTGCTTTGGGATTGCGGCCAGCCGGATATTTCGCCTGATTTGGATTTTCAAAATGCGATTTTATTGTTGGCTCGAGTGATTAGCAAACCTACCTCCAATCGTTTGTGCTTGGATGTGGGACATAAAGCGATTGCCTCCGAAATGCCGCAACCGAGGGCGCGATGGCTAGGACTGGAAGACGCTACCATCGTGGGACATAGCGAGGAACATATGGTGCTGCAAACGGAACGCTCGAACGAGTTTCATGTAGGATCCGTCTTGTATGGAATCCCACGGCATGTTTGCCCGACCGTCGCTTTGCATAGCGAGGTTTGGATTGTTGAGAATGCAAATGCAAAAGAACGTTGGCCCGTGGTGGCAAGGGCCCGAACTCTGACGATTTAGAAAGCTTCAAGCGAATGACTGCATCGAAAGTCCGATTTCAAGTGATTGCGGTCAGCATGCTGATGGCGTTCATGCTGTATTTAGACCGAGTCTGCATGGGAGAGATCGTGAAAAGCGAGTCCTTCAAGGCGGACTTTAGCGCACCCAAAGAAGAAATTGGGAAAGTGCTCGGGGCATTCTTTTTCACGTACGCCTTGCTGCAGATTCCAGCAGGATGGGCCAGCGATCGATTCGGAGCTCGCAAAATGCTCACAATCTATATCTTGCTATGGTCTCTAGTCACGGGATTAACAGGCTGCGTTGCCTCGCTTTCCGGCATTATGTTTGCGAGATTGGCATTCGGGCTCGCTCAAGCCGGCGCGTATCCAACTTCCGGTGGAGTGATTCGCCGTTGGTTTCCCTTGCATCGACGAGGGATCGCTAGCGCTTTTGTTAGTTTTGGTGGGCGGTTGGGGGGGACGCTTGCTCCGTTCATTACGATGCTCCTAATTTTTCAATTGGGCAGCTGGCGCAGCGTGCTGATCGCGTATGCGGTCTTAGGAATTGGAACTGCAGTGGCCTATTGGTGGGTTGTTCGCGATAAACCCGCATTGCATTTAGGCGTGAACCAGCAGGAACGCGACCTCATCGGTATTCCACCGGACGATCGCCAGGCTCGAGCACGTGATATTGTACCGATGCTTATTGCGTGCGGTTCAAGTCCTTCGTTGTGGATGAACTCGATCAATCAATTTTGCGTGAATGTAGGGTGGGCATTCTTGATCAATTGGCTGCCTACCTACATTGCGGAAAGCGGCCAGGTTAGCGTAGCCGTAGGGGCGCTCATGGTTTCTTTCGTGCTGGCATGCGGGCTACCCGGACAATTGATTGGAGGCTGGGCAAGTGATCGATCCGTTGCGTTGCTGGGATTGCGATGGGGACGCTCCGTTCCGCTTGCATGCTCCACGGCCTTAGCAAGCGTCGCATATATACTGTGCCCAACCTTTAGCTCCGTTTGGCTCGTGGTTGCTTGCTGTGCAATGGTATCTTTGATGACAGATGTCGGGAATCCTTCCAACTGGGCCTTCATTCAAGACGTAGGGGGCAGAAACACCTCGGCCATCTACGGATGGGCAAATATGTGGGGTAATTTTGGCGCGGCCTTTAGCGCCGTGATGGTCCCTCCACTGCTGAAATGGGGCGAAGCAACTGGGAGCGGGCAGATGTTCGTGTTTGCCGCCTGCTCCCTGGCATTCTTGATTGCTTCGTTTGCCGCATTGGGCATGAACGCGACCAAGCTTGTACAAAAAATGGAACCTGAGATTAACTAGACTTCGACTATCCGAGTCTAAGCTTTCTCTAGGCTCTATTCTTTGCCAGGAGCTAGCTTACTGTCAAACCACTCGACCATCTCCTTTGCCAATCTCGCATTGCCGGCCGCATCAAATCCATGAGCGGCTCCTTGAATGACAACTAGTTTGCTGTCGACTTCGGCTTCTTGAAATGCTTCGTCGATTTTTTCGCTATGCCAAAGAGGAACCAATTCATCTTTGTCACCATGAACAAGAAGAGTAGGAGCATCGTCCTTGGTAACCAACTTCAAGGGCGAAACTGCGCCAGCCCTAACGGGATCGAAACGCAAAGCGGGAAACTCCTGGCGGCGCGGGCTCTTCAAATCAACGTAGGGTTCAAGATCGGTGGGTGGGAAAACAGCGACAACGGCAGCCACTCGGGCAACGGGCAAATCCCCTTGCTTGAAGCCGCCCGCAGTCCCGAGCATCAAAGACAAATGCCCACCAGCGCTGAATCCGAACACGCCGAGACGGTCCTTGTCTATCTTCCACTGTGAGGCCTTGTCTGCGATGTAGGTCAATGCCAGTTGAACGTCTGCCACGCACTCGGGGACGACGTATCTAGGGCTACTGCCGTGTCGAACCGCGATCACGGTGTATCCACTTTTGAGCAAGGGCGAAAAGAGTGGCGTTAGGTTTTTGGGTTCGGTCCAAGTGGATACCCAACCGCCACTGACCATAAACAACACTCCTACACCATTTGGCTTTTCGTTTGGCTGGAAGACATCAAAGGTCAAAGCCATTCCATCCTTATGTCCGTAAACGACATCTGGCGTAATTGCGACCTCGGTCGCTAGGCCTTCCAATCTATGGACCACTGGACCTTGGGCCTCAGAACTTTGCCCATGGAGAAGAAAAAGAACGAACGCCGCCGCCAACGAAAACTCAAGACCATTTTTTGTCATACAGCCACCAAAGAATAGGGAGGAATAGA
>CAITIF010000899.1 GCA_903892365.1 uncultured Pirellula sp.
CTACATGAAGGGGTTGGGTTTCAATGAGATTTACCAGTTGGAGGGGGGGATTCTCATGTACTTCGAGGAATGTGACCATGCTCATTTTCGCGGAGATTGTTTTGTTTTTGACCAACGGGTCTCTGTGAATTCAAGATTGGCCGAGTGCGATCACAGCGAGTGCTTTGCATGCAAGCATGTTTTGACGCCTGAAGATCTTTTATCCGAGAAGTTTGTTGCTGCGAAATCCTGTCCCTATTGTTTTCAGACGCCTGAAGAGGAACAACAGGCGCTGATTGCGAAGCGACAAAAGGAGATTCATCGGACTGCTTCGCTGCAAAAGGGGTGTGTTCCGTACGAGAATCGCAGATGGATTTCGATTCCAAGGCGGTCCGCTGGTTTGCCATTGATTGAAGCGCTGACTGAAAACTACCCCGGTTATTCTCGTGATCAGTGGCAAAATGCGATTGATAGCGGTGAATTGGGAGCTCCGATTGCGATCAAGGAGTCTTTGCAAACCAAAAAAGTTTGCGGCGATCAGATTGTTCGAGAAGGAGAGCGGTTTTTGCAGAAGCAGGTTGATTACGTCGAACCGCCAATCAATCCTTCGGTGGAACTGGTGTTCGAAGATTCGGCAATTGTCGTCTTGAACAAGAGTGCTCCGCTGCCCATGCATCCATCTGGGCGATTTAATTTAAATACCTTGGAGACAATTCTTTGTGCCGTGTACTACCCAGACAAATTGCGGCCATCGCACCGTTTGGATTCCCACACGACGGGACTGGTTGTTTTTGGACGAAAGTTCGTTCATTCTCAGTTTTTGCAGGAGCAATTTAAGAGCGGCGGTGTCGAGAAGCATTATGTGGCCAGGGTGTTGGGGCATCCTGAATGGGACAATTGCGAGTGCGATTTGCCGATCGGCGACGAATCATTGAGAAATGGCGGGCGAGCGATATCGGTTTCGGGCCCACATGCGTTGACTCGGTTTGTCGTGCGAGAGCGGCTTGCGGACGGATTTTCGATGGTTGAGGCGATTCCTGTGACAGGGCGGACGCATCAAATTCGGTTGCACTTAGCTGCATTGGGGTTTCCGATCGCAAACGATCCTCTTTATTTGGTGGGTGGAGCGACACGCGAGAGGCCCGACGAGCATTTACGTCAGCGTGCGATGGGGCTACATGCGGAAAAACTTGCGTTTACACATCCGGTAACGAAGCTCCGAGTAGAATTCCAAGCGCCCCATCCGCCTGCTTAGGGCGAAAGAGTTGTCGAAACCGCCATTGCAAAACATTCTGCGGGAGCAAAAGACGTCTGCAGAATGCATCACTGTGGGCACAATCCAATGTAGAACAGTTGTCCTCAACTGTTCATGAAGCTTGCAACGTACCCCGTTTTCACGTTCACGCCTGCCGGCCCTTTGCGCTAGCTAGTGAATCGAAAAAGCGACATAGAAGCATACCATTTTAATCTCTACCGTTGAGAAGGAGGCCTGGTTGGCAGTTCCGAGCAGTTGAGGACAACTGCTCTACATTGGTGCGAAAGCAATTGCTCTTTTTGAACCCAGCGACACGTTTTCTACTAGCGATTAGGACCGGTGCCGTTTCGGGTGGTTCGTTTGAAGGTCGATTCCAAGCTTTTGGCTCTTTCATTCAGTTCAGCAATTTGGCTTTCCCAATTGGAGTGATCGCGTGAATGTTCGTCTGAGAGTTGGTCCCACCGTGAGCTCATGCCCAACAATTCGTTCTGAAGTTGCTCCGTTCCTAGGACTTGGATGTCGGAACGCATTTTGGCCAGCGAGTTCTCGGCTTGCTTATCGATCTGCGATTCTAGAGCGTCGAGAGACTTTGGATCTAGCTCGACCAGCATGCTGTGCGCATCGGCCCAGCTAGCGCTCGTCTTCCCGATCAACCGAGCAGAAATGTAGTTGTTTTCGTGCCCGACGGTTGCGGATGGGGCGAGGCATGTTGTCATGGGAATTTGGACCCAGGATATCCAACCCTCTTCGGAATGGCGAGTTTTGATCCGGCTTGCCAAGGATCCTAGATTGTTGTGTACAAGCTGGATCTCAGTTTGAATTGCATTTGATTGTGGAATTCTCGCCAAGGTTGCGATGCTGTGAATGATCGGAGTTTCTTGGCTCTGTGGGCCCGTGACGGTAAAGTCGACGACGGGTTGGTTCGGATCCAGGGCATTTGCGTTGGAGATTCCTTTGAGAGCCAGTTTGAAATCTAGTTTTTGATTGGACTCTGGAAGTTCCTGGTTCAGGCGCACTGAGCCTCGTACTTTGCCGTTCAATAGGCTTGTTATGCGAGCGGGAATCATGTTCCCGTCGGAGCCTTTGTTGGAGCGATCTACAACAGGCCGCGTTTTGGAAGTTTTATCAGGATCGTTTTCGAGACCGGCGATGGCTTGCTTCATCGCTAACGTGATTCCGCGATAATCATTCCAGTGTTTTGCAACCACTGCGTTTGCAAGTTCTTGTGCTTGCAGTCGAGAATCGGACTTCGACGTCGATACGATAGTCTCAAGTTCCTTTTCAAGATTGCTTTTGGATTGTTGCTTTAATGTCTTGAACGAGCTTTCCACTTTCCGTTTGTGGATACGGCTGTCGGCCAGTGTTTGATTGATCAATGCCAGTTCGCGCTTGACGTTGTCCAAAACGATTTGCTGTTGTTGTCTTAATGGATTGACGTCGGCCTCGCCAGGTTGCAACTCATCGAGACGTTCGACGATTTGCCGGAAAGTGGTAGAAATATCAAGGCTTGCTTGCGATTGTTTGGCAACTTCTTCGGCGATGAAGACGCGAAGCGGTTGGATGATTCGGTTGACGACTGTTTCGGATGACTTCTTGAGAGGTATTGGGTCGAGTGTCTGTAGAGAAGACTGGAAGTTATTGGGCGCGATTGGGTCGGCAACGGGAATCAGTGCATCGCAGGGTGTTTCAATGCACCAATCGACACCGCTAGCGACGGCATTCGATACCTTTAAGTTCCTGAATAGCACACTGTACCAATCAAATTTCAGTGTTGCTTGAGCGATCTGAACCGATGGACGATTTTGGCTTGATGAGTGATCGGCACTATCGTCGGCCGTTGGTTGCGTTAGCGAATGACCGTCGTTGTAAACGATCACTTGTTGCAAGGAAATGGTGCTGTCGAAAAGCGAAATTTTCGACGAACCGATTTCGACTCGAGTTGCAAAAACTTCGCTAAGTCGATGTTCGAGACGATTGCGAACGATCGGTTGAAACGCAGCGATTCCGCAGCCGGCGACAAGGCTGCCTAGCAAGACTTTTCTACGCCACGTCATGCGATTTTCCTAGTATTTTGCGGCTTTGTTCGCGAGTTCCGTTAATGTGCGAGATCAGGTAACGGAGGGATTCTTCGCCGTTGGTGGGATGGAAAATCGTTTGTGTTTCTTGGGTTGAGTTCGAGTCGATCGAATGTCTCATGGGGCCTTCGGAGTGGTCGTCTATACGAGTAAGGTTCGCAGTTGCGATTGAAAATGGCATAGGAGCGACAGACATAGAATTCCCTGGGGCTGTTGGGGTGGATACTGAATCGAAGTTTTGCGAACGACGAGAGATATTTAGATCTTTGTTGACGGGACTTCGGAATCGGACGACTTCAATCACCGTTTCTCGAAGGATCGTTTCAGAGTCTGCACTCTCATCGAATGCCAATCTTGGAAAAACATCCCGAGAGGCACTGGCTTTTTCGGAACTTAAATTGTCGGAGACATCCGAGACGGCTTGAGTGTCAGCAGTGTGACTGGGCAGTAAAGAAACGGATGGAATATTTTGTGAGGGCTGCGATACAGGTTGGGTGGATGTTGGTTCCTCGGTGACGGTCAACACTCGGAAGCCAGGAGTGGAGCGTTCGCGTCGTGAGACCGATTGGTCCAGTACGACCTTTCGATACTGGATAGCGTCATTTGCAATTTGGTGCAGTTGATCTGTTTCGATAAGTCTCTTCGCTCTGGAAAATGTCAGAGAGCAGAAAACGAAAGTGGGTGGCATACTCAGCAATCCAATTAACATGCCTCCTAGAACGGAGGGGTTTTCCAGGTTGGTCCAAGGCATGATGGGGATCTCGTACAGTCCGCGTACTCCGTTGGCAACGCTTGGCTGGTTGAGCAGGAATGAGCCCAGGTTGATCGATAAGGGGGCAAACCAACTGGACAGCAAGGAGAGGCCGATTGCAACCGCAACTCCGGTCAGCTGATTGACTCGAAGGAAAGCGAGGGAGCAAATCATGAAGATCGTAATGAGGTTATCTTTTGGCAGTAAGCCAAGGATAATGCCGAAGGCAACGCCCCACGCCATTTGGTTAGGCGAGCGGTATTGCGATAGGATCGCGAGGATTCGTTTTGGATTTTTGCTGATCCGGGAAAACATGTTCCTGCTGACTTTGCGGGTTCTGGGAAGCTGGGTAAAAGCGAACCAGCGTTTGGTGGCGAAATGGACACCAAGCAATTCCGTTCTAAGAGTGATCGGAAAGAACGGCTCGAAAGTAGAGTCCAACCGTGCGACTTTGCCGAATTTGCGGATATCGCAAGCTAGCGTTTCGCTTGGCTGTTGCGGTCAAACGGTTTTGGCAGCTATCCTGGTTGGTGAAATCTATGTTCCACGGAATTGGGTTGTCGACGGGCGAAACGACTTCAGGGCTAATTCGTCCGATTGAAGAAAGTGAACGCAGTATAGTCGCCCGCATCCCGAAGTGTTGAAGCGAGCAAGCTGTTTGGTATCGGTATCTTTGGCGAGATAAGCCGCCAAAACCTCAAGTGCAGCCCATAAAATTTTTGAATGGGGATGGAAAAATGAGTCTCAGATTTATTAGCGGTTTGCTTCTCGTTTTCTGGCTTGGGTTATTCGACATCCGTTCGTCGAACTGCCAAGAGACAGATTTAGAGGAACTGGAGAAAAGATTGGCGTTTCTACAGTTGGAGCGAGATGATTTGGACCGCAATAAAATGTCGGTTCTAATCGAAAAGTTTCTCATGCAGGAGTCTTCGATTTCTGGGACGACGCGTTTCAGGTCAGTACGGATTTTGCAAAGGTTCGTATGTGATGGAAGTTCGTCACGGGAAAGAATCGATGCTGTTAGGCTTGATGGGC
>CAITIF010000900.1 GCA_903892365.1 uncultured Pirellula sp.
CGCGACCACGTCTCCAAGTCAATTAAACTCAACGCTGCTAGCGCCCGCGGCTCAATAAAGCAGAAACCCATTGAACCTTGCTTATGCGCTTAGTACTTACTACGAGCAAGGTGGATCACGCTTTCCACGGAGGCAGGTGTTGGGAGTCCTTGTTCGGTGTTCAATATTCGAA
The DNA here is from genome assembly GCA_903892365.1 of uncultured Pirellula sp. Classification (GTDB taxonomy): domain Bacteria; phylum Planctomycetota; class Planctomycetia; order Pirellulales; family Pirellulaceae; genus JBKCUI01. The sequence goes on from CAITIF010000900.1 coordinate 173, forward strand.
ACTAATCGAAACGACATAGCATCGAACCAACTCCATCATCGCGCACTCACCGGAAACGCAATCTGGCCAGGAAACGGCGTCGTGGGTAAATATAAAGCAGTTGCCGTATCGATTTTGACAACATTTTCTGGAACTCGATACACGAAGTCTTTGTCCGAGACGGTGGTTGCTGTCGGTTCGGAATAAACTAACTTCGAAACCGCTTTGGCTACCATCGTTTTTCCATCTTCATCCGGAACGCGTTTGAAGTACTCGACGCAATAAGGGAAGTATGGAAGCACCGCGGATCGGCCTAGTGTCAATCGCACCTCGGAAGGGACATTGGAACCGGCAGGAGGGGCTGGTACGTTGCTTTGGTCGATAGGTGCGTTTCCAGCAAACTTCGGTGGCTCGTTCCTTAATCTCCCCACCAGTTGCCATACATCCACTCCGTCGATGGTTCCGGCCTTGGCAGCGTACCAAATGTAGCGATGGTACAAATTGCGAAGAAGTTCAGCGTGCCCTCCAATCGCAAGATACATACTGACTTCTGGCCGTTCGTCGGCATAGTGGATCGCGTTTCCGAGCGATTGCCTTACTTGATCGATGATCACTCGCTTGGGAGATTCATCCACGCCAATCTGAGTGTGCATCAATCGACCATCGGAAACCTGAATCGTATCCAGGGTGGTCTCACCAGATGACACGCGTGCCGTGTACCGAAACTGACCGGTACCAGCCCCACTCGCTTTGTATTCCCCACTAACGATCACCAATTGATCGTATGCTAGACTTTTTTGATGGACTTTGCATGCAATTGGTTGGGCGCTCCAGACGGCGTAATGGATTGCATTCAGTACCAATTGGTTCGGATCGATGGTGACAACACTGCTTCCGACAGAGCTAGAATTGGGAGTTTCTAATCCTTGGGATGCAGAGTGGGACGCTTGAGTTGTTGCAGGAAGCGGTGTTTGTGCTACGACGGACAGCGGAAATGTGAGGGGAAAAACCGCAACCAACAAGATCTCAAACCATGGAAGCCCTGACCAGCAAAAGCTAGCCAAAGGATTTGCGATAGCCATGCAGCTGCACGTTGTTATCGGCTGGGAATTTGCGTGTTGAGACACCGCGGAATGGACTCGAAACCGCTTCGGTAGCTGCCGGTTGAAAATGCTGGCAAAAAGTCTTTTGGTCCGCATGGGCAAGTTGTATCGGTTTTATCAAAGAAAAGAGACCGGTGGTGCCGAACATACGGTTTAGGACGCGCCTCAGAAAGTGTTTTTTGGGGACGCGGCTTGATTTACATCTGCCAAAACTTCTTCGGTGCCGTCGAGTTGATTGCATTCTAGAGGTTCAGACCGGCGGATTGTAGGTCGATCGCCAATGTGTTGTCCAGGTTGAAATACGTCGGTGGCTTCGTCCTGCAGTTCAAGCCAGCTAGACCCAACAAATTCCAAGAGGAATCGAATGAAAATGCGAAAGTATCACAGCCTAATGGTTGCTATGGGTTTGGGCGCTCCGTGCTTGCTCAGCCCTTTCTCCAATGTTCAAGCTGGCGACTTCGGTGTGCGTCACAACATGCCACCTGCTGCTCGTATGGCTGAACCAGGTCCCATGGTGGGCGGTCCTGGCCCAGGAGTCCTCATGCCGGAGACCATTCCTGTTCCTGGTTATGGCATGCCAGCTCCCTCGGTCCAAATCTTGTTTAATCAGCCTCAGGCAATGAAGATCCTTTACGATGTCGTAGGGGATGGAACCTTTACCAGCGACCCAATCGTGGTACCTGGTCGTCTTGAGTTCACTCAAGGTGGAATCTTCCGTTTGAAGCTGACCGAAGTTCAAGGCCGCGAAGGTGTCGAGTTGTATCCAACTTTGGAAGTTGGTACCGCGAGCTACCGTACCGCAGCCTACTTGGCGCACAATGCAATTGCTGTCCAGTTCACCGAAGAGGATTTGGACCAAGCTCTGTCGGGCAACTTTGTGACCAAAGTCATCTACTTGCCAGATCCTGAATTCCAAGGGGATGCGATTTCCGGTATCGACACGTTGGTAAGCACCCGTTTGGAACCAGGTTTGGATCCAATCGTGGAAGCGGATCGTCGTGGATCGATTTTGGCGATCGTTCGCATCGGTAACAAAGACATTGAAATGTCGGGTGGCGCAGGTTTCGGTGGTGGAATGATGCCTCCGGGCGGTTTCGTCAATGCAGATGGCATGCCATGTGGTCCAGATGGTTCACTTATCGGTCCTGCAAACAATCCACCGAACATGGTTGCTGGTGTTACAGCTCCTCAGTACGGCATGACCTACAGTGGAACGCCGATCGGACTACCTGGTCCACCGCACATTCCTTTCGGTGCACCAGCTGGGCTTCAGAAGCACATCATGCGAAACAAGACGCACGTCAGCCTTCCTGATCCTGTCGAAAAGATGAAAATCAACGTTCGACATCAGCCTGGTTACAGCTACCCAACTCCACCGAGCCGGGTTCACATCAAAGAGCAGAACATCAACCCAGGTTATCCAGCTGGCCGACCAGGCTTCTACAACGCAAGTCGAGTTGTGGCACCTGGACAGTTCGCAGGCGACCAAGGAGCGATGCAAGGTGGTGCGGCTGGCGAATACTGCCCACCTGGTCAAGTTCGATAACTTGTATCGCCGAATCTAATGCGTCGCTGGTTGCTGTACAAGCAGAACCAGCGACGTTTTTGTTGTAACGTATCCGTATGCAACCCTTAGGAAGAATCGCAATGTTGCAACGAATCTCATTTCCAACATTATTGTTTGCCTGGCTGGCGATCGCGGCCTTGTGCATTCTTGCACTCGTCACGACCGGCACCGCTCAGGCTCAATCGTTGTATCGCCCTCTTCCAACGAACAATCATGCCTTGCTACGAGACGACATGCCGCCTGGTGCAATCGGTGCAATCCAGCTGGAGCGAAAGCCTGAGCTTCGAGGTCTGTGGCAAGCGGTTGAGATTCGTGGCCCCAAGGGAATGCATGTCAACATGGCGGACGTCGATGGATTTGCTCCGGATCTTCCCGAACCTGCTCGCGTCGCGGTCATGATTGGGTCTGTCTATCGGATGCGAATTACAGGCGTCCCCAATGAACCCGATCTCGAACTGTTTCCTACTTTAGAAGTCATCGATCGCACCCATCCACCCGCAGAAAGGGAACATCGTTTTCCGATTCCCATCGAGCTGGATGAAGATGATCTGATGGACGCGGCCCGTGGTGAGTTGGTCGTAAGAGTCATCTACGTCGAAGACAATCAAAACGCAGAACCGGTCGACACTTCTGGACTTCCACAACGTGTCACCGACATTCAAATCAATCAAGATGCCCTGCGTACCGCCGATCAATTTGGAAGACCCGTCGCTATTCTTCGGATTGGTTCGCGTGTTCCGAATATCGCGGACGGTCAGGATTCTCATGCGTTCCTTTATGGTTCGCCCCCCTGGACGACTCTGAAGTCGATTCCAACGAAACAACAGTTGATCGATGAGGGGCGATGGCCTGTCACTTCAAACGCAGGCTCCATTTCGGACAAACGTTAGTCAGCCTCTCAAGATGCACTGGCCTTCCCCGGTTGCAACCACACCTAAAAGCACTCCATCAAGCAATCATGAATAAGATCCACCCTGCGTTACCGATCGTCACTTGCTTGATCTCAATTCTATCGTTGGGATGCCAAGGTCGCCAATTGAGCTCGATCAGTCCGCACGGGTTAGCGTCCACCGGAACGCATGCAGCTTCATCGCAAAACGCGAGAGCGCAAACCGAGCGGGTCATGACTGACGTCGAACGCAGGGCGGCCAATCCTGTTCAGCAGGCTGCATCCAATGTATTAAGGTCAACAGCAAACCCCACTCCAGATATTCAACAAGCGATATACTCGGCAACTAGGGGAACCGCACAACCCCAAGTTGTACCAGCGCAGTACGGACAGCCAGTACCCCATCAGCACAACGGTGGGCACTGTAGTGCCTGTTCAGGTTCGGCTTACAAGCCATTCTTCTCGCGGTTTTCCGGAAATCAAGGCTGTGGAGGCTGTGGATCAGCAGCCTGCACTGGCGAGTGTGGCCAGTGTATGCCCGATCAAGGTTTCGCTGTTCCACGTTCCTCGGACCCGCAAGAATACATCTTCGATGGCGGAGACCATGATCCTCAAGTGCGTCTCAAGTCAGACTTAACCCAAGTGGGGCTCGATCCTGAGGATACTGTGATCCAATACGAAACAGTTGATGGAAAAACAAGTGTGGAAAGTGGGTGCCGTGTTGCCATTTATGCACCGCGCTTTGCAAGTGTCCGCAAACGTCAATCGACTCGTGAGAAAGAACTATCAATGCGCGCTCAAGCAACGCTGCGTCCTGATGGTCCAGGAACTATTCGCGATCAACTTCCATCCGCCAAGGTCACTCAACCTCTCAAGCCACTTAACAGCGACAATGTTCGTGTGGTCGAAGCCTACCGAGATCGTAGACGCGCGCTGCCAGCGGACATGGTTCTGCCTATGGTCACGATCAGCGATGCATTCAAACCGTTCGAAGACATGAACCTGATTCGGTTTGGCGATCTAAAGACAACGGATCCAACTCTGCTGGCAAAATCCACTGCTGCGGCACGAACTTGGACAGGGGTGGACGAAATTCAAGTGATTGTTGACGGCCAAGAGGCTATCGAAGCGTCTGGAACCAAGAACGCTGCCGATGTCACGCTCTACGAACACAAGGGAGCACGAATCCGCCTTTGCAAGGTCGCTTCGGAGCAGATGGCCAATCCTGGGGACGTGATCTCGTTCACTATTCGGTTCGATAATGTTGGTGAACAACCACTCAAAAGCCTAGTGGTTACGGATTCTCTGGCGCCGCGATTGGAATATGTCGAAGCCAGCCAGCAATCCAGCCTGGCGGCCAATTTCTCGACAACTCCCAATTCTGCGGGTTCGGTTGTCCTTCGATGGGAGCTAGAAAATGGACTCAAACCCGGCGAAGGTGGTTTAGTACGGTTCTCTTGCAAGGTACGATAGAAGGCGGTCATTCAGCCTACTTACTTTCGCAAACCGAAGAGCCAATCGTTGAAAGTCTCGATTCTTGTTCCCGCCTTTAACGAGGACTCTACCCTCGAACGCGTTGTTCTCAAACTCGTTGCCCTATCGCTTCCTGAGTATGAAATCATCGTGGTCGATGATGGTTCGACGGATCAGACGGTTTCGGTTGCGAAAGGACTGATGGAGCGGTTTCCACAGATCAAGCTTTTCTGCCAAGCCAAGAATCAAGGGAAGACGGCCGCTATTGCACGAGCTATTCGCGAGAGCGATGGGGATGTTCTCATCGTTCAAGATGCCGATTTAGAATACGACCCAGCCGAAATCCCCGACGTGATTGCCCCTATCCTCGATGGGGTCGCAGATGTTGTTTATGGAAGTCGCTTTCTGGTCAAGCGAGCGTCACGTGTCCTATACTATTATCACTACCTTGCCAACCAGTTCCTGACATGTCTGAGCAATATTCTGACGAACCGTAATATGTCGGATATCGAAACCTGCTACAAAGCCTTTCGTAGGGAAGTGATAGCACCCATGCACCTTTGTAGTCGCGGGTTTGGCATGGAGGTTGAAATCACGGCCATGGTCTGCAAGACTCGCGCTAAGACCTATGAAGTTCCAATTTCCTATTACGGACGGACGTACGAAGAAGGAAAGAAAATTGGAACTATGGATGGTGTTGCTGCAATCTGGTATATCCTGTATTTCAATTTGATCCATCCGTTTACATCAGCAGGACGCACCTACGTCAGGCTTGTGAACCAATCGTTAGCTGTGTTAGCAGGGAAAACAACGATTCCAGGTCCTGAGGGACTACCGACTTCGCAAAAAGGTCTTAATGCCTGAATTTGTCGCGAAAATCACATTCTGAAAGCTTCTTATGTGAGCGCCAGCCCCAAAAATGTAAATCGCACCTACGGGCGTCAGCACTTACACCTTAAACCTCACACCTTACAACTTAGTTATCAAACAACTTCTCACCCGCGGTAAGTTCTTCTTTCTTGAGCTTACCATCGGCGTTGTTCAACACTGCAAGCGGATCTATCTGCATCCATGCGGGAGCCACTGAGATCAATGTCGCTGCCAGTTGGGCACCCTGAACCACCCACAAGAGCATACCAGTACCTACCACGGTACTAAACACCATCGATTCGAACGAAGTTGATTTGGCTTCGATCGATTCGTCATTCTCTCGTTGAGATGTGCTCGCGTAATCAATCAAATCATCGTCTGCGTTCTTGTGCGTTTCAAAATGATGCTCCACGCCCCGCCGACGCAACATGTCGTAACCCACATGCGATTGGGAATACGATCGGTTCGAAAGCTCCAGGATCGATGCTAACGCTCGCTCCTTCTTCTCTTCTACCATGGCCAATACCACCTCCGTTGCTACCGTGGTCTCAACCAACGCTCCGCTGACGATAATCACCTGTTCCGGGACTTGGTCCGTTGCCTGACTTGTCTGTTCGACACCACCTATCGGAATCGGATTGGTGGCTTCGCTGCTGCTGATAGCATTTTCGCTATCTCCCGAACCACTGCTTCCCCCACCGCTGTTGTCTCCTGGAAGATTCAATGGCAATGTAACATCGATCGAAATCGTGATCGGCTCGGAGAATAACAAGCCATCAAATGCTCGATAAACAATATTCACCGTCCCAAGGAAGCCAGGGACCGGCGTATAGCTGAACCAGCCGTTGCTCAAAAATACCACTTGCCCCGAACTAGGGCCCGATACCAAGACAGCTGTGATAGAATCACCATCCGGATCAACGTCGTTACTCAGAACCCCTGTTGTGATCACATTCAACTTGTCGATGTAGCTGGTGCTGAATGAATCGTTCTCGCCAATCGGGGCCTCAAACACGTTCAGGATCTCGATCACTTCGGTGGTCAACGCGAACGAACCGTCGCTGCTGGTCGCTCGAACAATCACCGTCAAGCTAGCAGTCGCCTCGTAGTTGAGCGACTTGGCTGTGGTTAATAACCCAGTCGCCGAATCAATCGCAAAACTTCCGCTGGCGTCATCGTCCAGACTGTACGTGATCACGTTGTTCGTCGCGTCCTCGTCACGACCAACGGCTTGGTAGCCTACTAGTGTGCCAATCGCAGAGTTTTCGTGGACTCGATTGGCCGCTCTATCAGAATCAAACAAGATCACCGAATCGAACTCATCCACGTCGTAGATGTTGATCAAGTAGGTTTCTTCGGAAATCGAACCGTCGGCGCTAGTTGCACGAACGGTTACGGTGCGCGAAGGCCCGTCCGCTTCCCGATCGATCGCGCCCGCCACGGTCACTTGGCCTGTCACCGGATCGATTGCAAACCGCCCGCCATCGTTGTCAATCAACGTGTAAGTGATGGTGTTGGTCGTGCCGTCCGCATCGAATGCCTGGGCTGTTAGCCCCACGCTTGTGCCTATGGCGGAATTCTCCGCAACTCCGTTCTCAACAATTGCCGAGTCGGTGATAGGTGACACATCAAACTCATCCATGTCATTCAGCTGGATCGTGAAATCGGTGTCACTCACCGATCCATCGATCGAGGTGGCTCGGACGGTGATTTGGTGGCTTGTGTCGGCTTCGTAATCAAGCTTCGATCCATCGGCAACGGTAACTACACCCGTGGTGGAGTCGATCGTGAAGCGTCCTTCGGCATCATCGGACAGGGTATAGGAGACAGTGTTGGTGGTCGCATCGTTGTCGGTCGCGAAAGCGGTTAGACCTACAATGGTCCCGGCCGTTGCATTTTCATTGACTCGATCGCTGGTGTTATCGGTGTCGGTAGCCAGCGTTACGTCGAATTCATCCAGGTCGTTGATCGCAATGACAAAGTTTTTCGCGAAAGTAGCTCCGGATGCATCGACGACTTCAACCGTGATCGAGTGCGTCGCATCGTTTTCACGGTCCAGCAACAATCCATTGGCGACGGTGATTTGCCCAGCATTATCAATTGCAAAGCGACCACCGGCCGAATCGAGCAAATTGTAAGTAAATGATTCGCCGGAGTCTTGGTCTTGGCCAAGGACCGAGCCAATTACCGTGCCTTCAGTCGCATTCTCATCGACATTCAACCCACCCCCGACAATATCAAAAGGTGTGTCATTGGATCCTTGGATGGTAATCGTGACCTGAGTCGTACTGGTAACACCATCGGTATCACGCATGGTGTAGGTGAACACATCTTGTAGAGTATCGCTGCTGGTGCGCAGTGCTTGAACGGTCGGATTGCTATTGTCGACGGTATACGTATAGGTCCCGTCCGCCGCAATGCTGATCGATCCGAAGGTGCCTGTAACACCTATTCCAACATCCCCTGAGGTGTTTGCTAGAGACCCAGCAGCGACACCAATGACAGTCTTGGTATCCACCACGTCAGCATCGGTGTCATTATCAAAGACATTGCCGTTCGGGTCCGTTCCCACGATTCCGTTGTAGACTCCACCAGCTTCCCCGGCGGTATTTGAATCGACAACGGCGATGGGTCCATCGTTGGTCCCAGTAATCGTAACGGTGATGTTTTCAGTATCGCTTAGTGGCGAACCGTCGTCGTCGGTGGCGCTGACCGTGTAGGTCAACACGAGCGTCTCGCCGGTCGCAAGGAAATCAAAGGCTTCGCTACCGGAGTTGAAGTTCCAAGTGAGTGTATTCGTGGTCTGTGAACCGTTCAGGATCTCTGTCGGTGTAACGGTCAAGAAGCTTCGCAAGGCTGCATTGGTCAAGCCCACAGGAACGCTAGTCACCCCAGTACCCGTGACGACGACCGAGTCGACTGCGGCGGTGACGTTGTCCGATAGATCTAGATCGGCAACCGTGAAGGTACCCGTATCGCTAAGACCGGTATTGGTCTCCGTCAGGGACGATGTATCCGGTCCGCCGGTGATCACTGGGGCGTCGTTGGTGCCATGGATGGTGATGGTGACCAGCTGGCTATCGGTGGCACCTTGGCTATCGGTGACCTCGATCGTATAAGTCAGAATCAACGATTCGCCAGTTGCCAAATAGTCAAACGCTTCGCTTCCAGAATGGAAGTTCCAGGTCAGTCTGTCCGTCAGTTCAGTCGCATCGATGACGTTAACTGTCGACGTGAACATTGCCAGAAGCGTTGAATTGTCGGCCCCGAGTCCGATGGTTGTACCACTTGCGACAACCCCGGTCACGCTGGATGTGACCAGGTCGGTCAAGTCCAAATCGGAGACGGTCAGCGTTCCGGCACTCGAAAGTGCTGAGTTCGTCTCGGTGAACGCTTCGGACGCACTATCGCCTGCATCCATGGAAATCAAGGGCGCGTCGTTGGTACCTGTGATCGTAACAGTCACGTTCTCGGTATCGCTGAGAGGCGAACCATCGTCATCGGTGGCGCTAACCGTGTAGGTTAAAACAAGCGTTTCGCCATTCGCTAGGAAGTCAAACGCTTCGTTACCAGAATTGAAATTCCAAGTGAGTGTGTTGGTGGTCTGGGTTCCATTGAGAATCGCCGTCGGCGAAACGGACAGGAAGCTTTGTAAGGTCGCATTCGTCAATCCGGATGGAGCGCTGGATGCTCCGGTGCCGGTAACAACAACCGAATCGACGGTTGCGATGACGTTATCGGTGAGATCGAGATCGGTAACTGTGAATGTACCGGTGTCACTTAGTCCAGCATTGGTCTCAGTCAGAGACGAAGTATCCGGTCCACCCGTGATGACTGGCGCATCGCCAGTACCCGTGATCGTGATCGTGACAGTCTCGGTATCAGTCAGTGGTGATCCGTCGTCATCGGTAGC
>CAITIF010000901.1 GCA_903892365.1 uncultured Pirellula sp.
CCACACTTGCGCGCAGACAAATTGCGAACACAAAACGCACTGAGCGCACTGCTCCGAGTTGCGCAATTCAGCGCATCACGACGATTACGGACCTGAAAAATGTCCTCGCTAACCTCGCTAACCTCGCTAACCTCGCCGCTAAACTTTTGCAGATTCATTGCCACCCTCCATGTCGAAAAGAGTCGTTGGTGGTGCGCTCATGTTGACCAGCTGCCAAAGTCGCACATGGGTCTTCGCGTTGACGCCTGCGTCTTTCAGTTTGCGGCCGTTGAAGACCCGCCCACGGAGCTTGGATAGATGACGTCCCAGCGATCGCTTGAACGAACCTTCGCCACGGTCTCGATTCGCCGACAGAGGCTCTGGGAGAGCCCTCACAAGCGGATCGTCGATGTACTCGACCGGCGAGTCTTTAGGTGGAACGACAACGCGACAGATGTCGTCTGCCGTTTGCAATCGGTCTCCAAATCTCTCCCACCAGGCATCGAAGAATGCCGTCCACTCCTGAGCCGACTCGTCTTGCACGACTTGCGTTTGCTCAAGGTTGGTCAGAAAGCCGGGGATGCCGGCGAACGCTAGAACGCTACCGATCGTGTCCGCCCACTCTTGGAAGCTGCCGAGCGATGGAATCGGAATCGTAGGTTTTCCATTGGTGTACCAGGCTCTGATGATCGTCAGCGCTGCAGCGAGCAGATTGCCACGGTGCTCATCGATGTGCTGCTCAAGGTCGCGAATGCGAAAGCCAGTGCGTTCCCATGGCCGTTCCGCATTAGCATCGAGGCGAATGCTGTAGCTGCGTCGTGGTAGGTCACCAGTAACGCGAAGGTTGTTCCCGCTGGCCGCCCACACAACTCGCGACAATAGCGTTACGATCCGATTACCACCGAGCAGGCGATCGGATATCTCACGCGATGTCAGCGTTGCAGCCAACATTGGAGAATCGATCGTGGTATTGTCGGGGATGTTGTCGAGAAGAACGAAAGAAGCGGAGGTCATCAAGATCGATGTGATTTTCTTCCGCCACTCGTCCTCATTCTGTTTGGTGGGAATTGACTCGGATGAAACGTTGCCGACAGCGATCTTCGCCAGCGCGGTAATCAGCAACGACTTACCAGTTCCTTGCATAGGTGCGTCGACGATCGCGAGCGGCACATGCCCCTTGATGACCGGACGCATGAGGATTGAGAACAAGATCGCCAGTGCGTTGGCGCGACTCGCATCATCGACAAATGGAAATTCGTCGATGACCTGAAGCAGAATATCTACGCACGCGCGGACCTCTTCTCCGCAGGGATACTCGGGGACGGGTCTCAGATTTAGCGACGGATCAGGACAATACATCAACCTTGATGTAGGATCGTAACCAGGCGTCGTACAGATCGTGCCATCGCCTCGAAGGATAGGAGCGCGAACCACGCCAGCTAAAGGTGGCAGCTCCCAATCCTCTTGAGCCAGGATATTCTCGGCGAGTGTCTTCGGCGGATTGGTGCCCACTTGGATGTAGCCACCATCCGACTTGCGCAACGTGAAGAAATTGGCGACCTCGGTGAGACGACAGCGAACGCGAGCAACATCAAGTGGTTCAATCTTGGGTATGTCTTGTTCGTCATGAACAACGCGAACCAGACAGCCAGAACGCACGAATGTAGACGGAGGAGAGTTTGCACGTTTGACAGCGGCCAATGCTTGTGCGGTGAGATCGCTGAGCTGCCGATCGTCAATAATGATTGACGGCAAGCCAGAGTTGGCTGGTTGCGGTGGCTGCGGCCGGCGAGAGGGCGTCCGCTTTGCCTTGGGTGTGTATTGCTTGGTGACCTTGCTGAGCGCTTTTGCAATCGTGGTTGCGCCGTACGTTTCACCGCCATGCAGTTGATCCCACTTATCTCGCATCAACTGCGAACGCCGAAAGATGCGGTCGATCTGCTGTGCATCCTTGGTGTAATACGCAAGCGAAAAAACGACCGACGAATCAGCTTCGCTGGCCGAGTTGTAATGGTCGTTCCAATGACCATCCCAAAGCGATCGAAACTTATCGCCTGTTCGAGGCTTCTTGCATGCGAGATCGATGATCTCGTCGTCACTCAGCGAAACGAAACCGCTATCGCTTGGCTGCGGACCTCGGCTGGCAGTTGGAACTGCATTAGTGCCTGGATCATCATTTCCGAACACTTGTGCGTAAACGAGATCGAGCGATTCCTGTCGAAGATTGATTTCACTGGGAATGGTCGGTAAGCGACTGCCGGTAACGGTGAAGAAGCGATCGCGATCGTAGATCTCCACTTCACCATCTTCGTAGGCCTTACGACAACGCGAGCCTGGCTTGTTGGCCTTGATGAATACCTTCAGTCCCGAGCCTGAAGGACTGATCTCGGTGTAGCTGTCTAGGCGATCAACGATCTGCTGAGCCCAAGGTTTCAACTGCCTCGTTGATTCTTCGACCGAGTCATCGAGATCCACACCGCAGTACGGGTCATCGGCGGTGAAAACGAAGCCAACGCCAGCTAACGCATTATTGCGCCGGCAAGCTTCAATCGCTTCAGCAAAGGTTCCCCAGGTAGAGGCGTCAGTCGATGACGCCAGCGACCCATTGTGTGGATTGAAGGGAGCTTTGGTCGGCTTGCCTCCACGCTCGACGTATTTCCAGGCAACCCACTGATTGCGATCGCGAATGCAACTCGGACAGTTTTGGTAGATGGCTTCAAGTGGTGGTTGAGGTGCGGAACTCAATGTTCAACCTCCCACGAAGCGAGATCCGCTTTCGCCCAGCGATCCAAGAACGTTCGGCGTAGATTGACGCGGTTCTTTTTCAGTGCACTACGAAGCCCCCAGCGATCGCCGACCACGATGCAATATTTCGAGGCGCGAGTAACCGCGGTATACAGCCAGTTACGATCCGCAAAGAAATGGGATTTGTGGCAAAGGACAACCACGCACGGAAACTCGCTCCCTTGTGCTTTGTGGGCCGTGAGCGCATAAGCGAGCTGGAGA
>CAITIF010000902.1 GCA_903892365.1 uncultured Pirellula sp.
CCAGGCAGGTAGAGGCGATCAGGCCAAAGGCGAGGCTAGTAGCCATTGGGATCAATGCTTGGGCTTGAAACGATTTTTCCGTGAGCATCGGTAGAAGCCCAGCCACGGTTGTCACACTGGTTAGGAAAACGGCTCGAAGACGGCGGGAACCAGCGGTCATCAAGGCCTCATTCACCGGCATTCCCGCTCGAATACATTGGTTGATGAAGTCGACCAACACGATCGAGTCGTTGACCACCACGCCCGATAGAGTCACCATTCCGAACATGCTAAATAACGTCAATGGCAAGCCCATGAACGCATGTCCGTAGATCGCGCCAACGATTCCAAACGGGACAATGCACAAGATAATCATCGGTTGTAAGTACGATGAGAATTCGAATACCAGCAACAGATACATGCTTAACATCGCGATGACAAAACCGATCGCGAGACTGTTGAACGACTCTGCTGTTTCCTGTTGTTGCCCTTCCCATCGAAAGCGGAGCGATGGATACTTTTCGAGAAGCTCAGGAACCAGCTTTTCACGTAGCTCGGACGCAACCAATGCGGCGTTACCTTGAGCGGTATCGATTTCCGCGCTGACCGTGATGGCTCGAAGCTGGTCTAGACGATTGATTTCGGAATAGCCCCGAGTCACGTTGATATCAGCAAGCTCGGTGATCGGTCGTTCGATATTGTCTGCGCCTCGTACTCGTAGGTCCGTGAAATCGGCTAAAGAACGACGCTGCTCCATGGGATATCGGACCATCAGCTTGACTTCGTGCCGGCCTCGCTGAAGACGCATCACTTCGGCCCCGTAGTAAGCATTGCGCACTGTCTCCGAGAGGTCAGAAACCGTGAGTCCCAAGGACTTCGCTCGTTCCTTGATGCTGAACTGGAACTCGACTTTGCCGGGTGCAGAATCGTCGCTGATATCATAAACACCTGCGAATTTTCCTAGCGATTCCTTGGCGGTTTCGACGGCCGCTTCCAATGCTGCTACCTCGCTTCGTGGCGCTAAGATTTTAAACTCAAGAGGCTTACCTCCTGGGCCAATATCCGCGCTTTGAAACGTAACTCGTTCTGCTCCAGGAAAAACGCCAGCTTCATCGCGCCACAAATTGATCAGCGCTTCACTGGTGATATTTCGCGCGGTCGCGTCATGTAGTTCTACTTGTACCTGCCCAACATGGGATCCGGAAATGCGATCGCCTGCTGCCGGGTCACCGGTTGCTGCAGATCCAACTTGCAAGAAGGTCAGGACCACAGGACCGTTCGGAGCGGTAGGGTCCGCTGGTTTCGGGCTTTTGTTGATCCCTTTCTCCATTTCTTCCGCAAATATTTGCTCGCTCACACGGCGAATCGCGGTTTCCATGCGTCGTGTCGCTTCACTCGTTACGGCGACAGGGGTCCCGTCCGGATAGATGACCTTACCAATTATGGTCTTTCCATCCAGGCTCGGAAAGAACTCAAAGGCAACCGACCCTGATCTCACCATCCCGACGGCTATTAGAACCGCAAGGATGCCAGCCGAGACAGGAAGTAAAGGGTAGGTTAGCGACGTCTTGAGGATCGGTCCGTAGAACTTTTCTCCGAACCAATCCAAGGCGGCGTTGCAAGGCTTACC
>CAITIF010000903.1 GCA_903892365.1 uncultured Pirellula sp.
CAGGTTGTCGTTGAACGCCTCGGCACCGCGCGAGGTGACTCGACCATCCACCATGATCACCGATTCGCTCCGGACGCTTTCCGCTAAGGCAAAAGCGGGACTGTCGCGTTCGACCACAATTTGGGAAATGCCGTAATGGTCTCGCAAATCGATGAACAGCAAGTTCCCGAAGTCACGTTTGCGATAAACCCAGCCAGACAGCCGGACAGTTTGGCCAACATTCTCTTTACGAAGCTGCGAGCAATGGTGAGAGCGATATGCGTGCATTAATTTATCGAATAAAAAGAGCGATTGGGATCGATGTCAACGTTTTCTTAGCTCAGCAACTTATCGACTAGGCTATTGTTTCTCAACCCCAACGTGTGGAGAAGACAGCCTTATGACAGTCACAGAGTTGGACAGGTGAGGGCTTGTACCCTATGATTCGACCCGTTTCCATCCATGCCAACCCGATGATCTTGTCGCCATGATCCTTCTCATTGATAACTACGATTCTTTTACGTACAACCTCGTTCAGCGGCTTGGCGAGATAGACAGTTCATTGGATGTGAAGACGGTTCGCAATGACGAATTGACGATCCAACAGATCCGGGACATGAGGCCTGATCGGATTTTGCTGTCTCCAGGCCCTTGCACCCCCAATGAAGCTGGAATTTGTGTCCCGGTAATTGAGCAGTTGCACAAGGAGATTCCGATTTTGGGTGTATGTCTTGGTCACCAATCGATTGGGCAGGCGTTTGGAGGCAAGATTGTTCGGGCGCCTGAGTTGATGCATGGAAAGACCGACCGAATTTCGCACGACAATCGGGGGATGTTTGCTGGGCTTGCGAATCCTTTTGTTGCAACCCGCTACCATTCTTTGGTGATTCTGCCAGAAAGCCTACCCAAGTGCCTGGAGGTCTCGGCCTGGGTTCACGATTCGAACGGAAATCGGATTATCATGGGGGTTCGCCATCGTGAGTATGCGGTGGAAGGTTGGCAGTTCCACCCCGAGAGTTTCTTGACCGAGCCAGGTCCTGAATTGCTCCGGCGATTCTTGTCTTGGTCCTATTCCTCTTAATACGTTTTAGTACGTTCTCCAGCATGCTTTGCGTCACGATTGCCCGTACCCGTCATAAACATATGCTCTCCGAACACGCCCAACTGGCGGAGCTTGGAGCGAAGCTCGTTGAGCTCCGATTAGACTACATTGGTCGGAGCATTGACCTAGCGAGATTGCTGAAGAATCGACCGACACCGGTCGTTGTCACGTGCCGACGTAAGGAGGATGGCGGTCGCTGGGACAGAACGGAAGACGAGCGACGAATGCTGTTGCGGTCAGCGATCGCGATGGGGGTAGAGTATGTGGATCTGGAGGAGGATACCGCCAAGGCAATTCCGCGTTACGGGAAAACGAAGCGCATCGTCAGCATGCACAATTTTGAGGGAACGCCTCAGAATTTGCAGTCGATTCATGCTGACTTAACCAAGTTCGATGCAGATATCGTGAAGATTGCAGCCTTGGCCAATTCGTTTTTGGACACCGCTCGCATGATGGATCTCATGAAGTCAGCATCGATGCCAACCATCGGTATCAGTATGGGAGAATATGGAACTCCGACGCGTATCTTGGCCTTGCGATATGGGGCACCGTTAACATTCTGTGTCTTCGATTCGGAACGCAAGGTTGCACCTGGGCAATTGAGCTTCGACCAGATGAAAAATGTCTACCGGGCGGAGACGATTACTCCGGATACGAAGTTGTTTGGGGTGGTAGCGGATCCCGTGGCACACTCCTACAGTCCACTCATTCACAATGCGTCCTTTCATGCAAATCAGCTGGATTATCGCTACGTCCCGTTCCGGGTTTCGCCTGAAGATTTGGGGTATTTTTTGAAATGGTGCCAACAAGAAAATATCGGTGGCTTGAGTGTGACCATTCCGCACAAGCAAACGATTTTGCCCATGCTGACTCAAGCCGAGACAGCAGCTCAGGAGATTGGTGCATGCAATACGGTGGTGTTTTCTGGGGAGGAGTTGCTGGGATACAACACGGACTACCGCGCGTCGATGGATTGCTTGACGGAAGCCATGACGAGGCTGTCTACGGCCGAAAAACCGTTTGAAAAGACGAGTGCCTTAATCTTGGGAAGCGGGGGCGTTTCGCGAGCGATCGGGTACGGCCTGGCTCAGCGCGGAGCGTTGGTCAGCATCACTAGCAGAAACCTTGAGTCGTCCGAAGTGCTGGCCAGGTCGCTTGGCGGGAAAGCGATCCCGTGGGAACAGCGTCACTCTGTCCAAGCACGCATCGTCGTCAATGGAACCCCGGTTGGAATGTTTCCGGAAATGGATGAAACTCCTTTCCAGACCAAAGGTTTGCTTGGTTCCCCTTTGGTTTTCGACACCATCTACAACCCGGAGCAAACGCTGTTTATCAAAGGAGCCAAAGCTGCACAATGTCCAGTCATTACGGGGTTGCAGATGTTTGTTCGGCAGGCGGCTTACCAGTACCGACTTTTCACCCGCTTAGAACCACCTATCGAAGTGATGATCAAAACATTGAAAAAGGCGATTTCGCCCGTCAATTACAAAGATATTGAAGAGGAAGACGAGAACGATCCGGAGTCCGGAGAGGACTAAGATGGATGGTTCGTACTGAGCCGTGGGCGCTAGCCGCGATACGATTTCCCTGCAAAACATAGGTGTCGCGGCTAGCGCCCGCGGCTCAAGTTGCCTCCAAAGATAAGCCTGGCCAGCCTGGGAGTTCCGAGGGGCCAGTCCGTTAAGTAGGATTTTGGCATGGAGAATCCCTCAATGAATCCACTGGCCGGTTCCTTTTTACGTCGCCGCGGGAGGGGGCTATGGGAACGGATGGAAGAAGGCTGGTTCCGGTTTAGGCTTTCCCGACCCTACCCAAAGCGTCAGCCGAACGAACCGTTGGGGGCCTATGGTGAACGGCTCGCTGCTGTTTATCTGCAACGGCAGGGCTACCTCATCCTCGAACGATCGTATCGCATCAAGTCAGGTGAAATTGATTTGATTGCGGTCTGGAAGCAAAAAGTTGTGGTTTTTGTCGAGGTGAAGACTTGGGCGGCTCCTTGGGAAAACGCGGGCGGGCCTAGCGATGCGGTGGACGAAAAAAAACAAGAAAAGATAACGCGTGTGGCACTTGCTTATATGAAACGCCACCATCTGCTCGAATCATCAGGCCGAGCCGATGTGATAGCCGTTTTTGCAGGTGTCCAACCAGGAACCCGACCAAAATTCCGACATTTTTTGAATGCATTCGAGGCGGTTGGGCAGTTCCAAATGTTCTCATAAAGAAACTCGTACTGCCTTGTTTCCCATGACAGGCTGAGTACTTTTGGGGTACGACAAACCTCATGACAGTGGCGGGTAAAGCCGCATTACCGCTCGATTCAGGAATGCGAAAAGCTCAAAATTGTATTGAAATTCACAGTTTTCGCATTAAAACTTGGTAGGTGTGCGTTAATATTCGATTGGCGGTTTAGCGTCCGATCTGGATCGTTTTCCAAATAAATTGTTTTGTTTCTCGTCTTATTTTCTTTCTCAGAGGTTTCCAATATGGGACGTTTCTTGAGTCGACATCGTAGCCAGCGTGGGTTTACGCTGGTTGAGTTGTTGGTCGTTATCGCGATCATCGGTATCTTGGTAGGATTGTTGCTTCCGGCCGTTCAGGCAGCTCGTGAAGCAGCTCGAAGAATGCAATGCAGCAACAACCTTAAGCAGTTAGGTCTAGCCTGCCTCAATTTCGAAAGCGCCTATAAGCGATTACCACCTGGTACACTGACAGCGGGGCCCATTGGCGGTCTGTACCCTCCTCAGGTACCGACTCAATTTAATTCGCACTCCGGAATCGGCCACCTTGCTCACTTGTTCCCCTACATCGAGCAATCGACTCTCTACAACAACTATCAAAACGCGAACAATCTTGACCCTGACACCAACGGTGTTGGGGCTGTCACGGGTTCGCCCCAGCAATTGATGAATCGCTATTGGTTCTTTACCGATTCTTGGTTGAGCGCTCAGTACCGACTTCCTTCCTTGCTGTGCCCTAGCGATCAAGCGGAAACAGCGATCATTAGCTCGATTTCTACGACTCAGTTCGTGGCACCTTCGGCCACAGCCCTACCCGAAGGAAGCGCAGAATATGTAAATCCAACGAGCGCATCTTTTCACGTGTCGATTGGAAAAACCAACTACCTTGGAAACGGCGGACGTAACGGCAAAACTGGTTCGAACGCTGTGTCGAACGTGCTTCCTGACACCACTCTGGGGCTCGGCTGTGATGTATTGACCGGCCCGTTCTTCGTACGCAGCAAGACACGTATGGCTGGCTTCCAAGACGGCACCAGCAATACGCTATTGTTTGGCGAAGTAACAGGCTGGTTCACTCAGCCTGCTCGTCGATCCGGTCGTCAAGCTTCATTTTGGTTCCTTTCCAACGGTCCCATGTACACCAAGTTCATGATTCCAGAACCCGCTATCGATGTGAACGATCCTCAACAAGGCTGGAGAAATGCAGTTCAGTTGCCAGGGCCGATTCGGTTCAGCAGCATGCACACCGGCGTCATCAACATGGCAAATGCAGACGGATCGGTTCGATCAATGTCGGTTGCGATGGAAGGTGCCAATTGGCTACGATTGAGCGGAATGGCGGATGGACTGATTGCGAACGTAGAAGAGTAAAGGACTTTAAGAATGAAGAAAATGATTTGTGTTTTGTTGTTCCTGTGTGCATCTCCCTTCTTGGTGGGATGCAGCGGCTCGAACGAAGCCCAACCCGCGGCGAACATCGTCCAAGAAAGACCAGCTGGTTACGAGAAAGGTCCTGACGGAAAAATGAAGGCTTCCAGCGAGATGGCACCGGCCCCTGCGAAGCCATAGTCAACAGAATGTTGATCCCGTTTTTTCTACGAGGTCACTAGACACTGTCTAG
The DNA here is from genome assembly GCA_903892365.1 of uncultured Pirellula sp. Taxonomy (GTDB): domain Bacteria; phylum Planctomycetota; class Planctomycetia; order Pirellulales; family Pirellulaceae; genus JBKCUI01. The sequence goes on from CAITIF010000903.1 coordinate 4,940, forward strand.
TGACCTTTTTCATTAGATGCACGCACGTTTTGATGAACCAGGAAAAGGAAATCTGATCTAAATCATTCGCGGACCGAAACCTTTCCTCGCCTACTTATCAGGCAATTCCAGACCGACGTTCCAACCATCCAAGGCTATTCCCACGAGAAAAAACCAAAATCTTCCTTCTTATCGAAGGCAAAACCAAAACGCCCAAATACTAGCAACAACCGACCATAAAATAGGCACCACCTAAATATTGCCAAGAAAAAGATGTTTTTTTTCTTAATTCTGGACTCTTCATTCGAGGTGCTCGCGTTATTATAGAAGAGCTAAACGTCACCTCTCCAACGTGTAGCACTCAACAAATTTCGTTTTTTTTCGTTGGCTTTTTATTGAGGGTTCTTCAATGGAACGTTTTCTTGGAAAGAGACCAGGCCGTCGTGGTTTTACTCTGGTCGAGCTTTTGGTAGTTATTGCAATTATCGGTATC
>CAITIF010000904.1 GCA_903892365.1 uncultured Pirellula sp.
CGAAGTGTTCTTACACCGACGACCGCCAGTTTGGTGGCGAGCATCATTCCAGTAGCGTCTTGCCTTACGTATTTTATGTTTCGCTTTGCGGAACGGCAGGGTTGGACTCGCTCGCCTCGTTTAATGTTATTTTGCACGTCATTGGTACTGGCGATTATGCAATTGCTATTAGGCTGGCGGATGCATCAAGCCGAGTCTGGAGACTTTGTAGTCGGTCCGCTTGTGGATGTCGCCATCTGCTTGCTGATGCTGGGCTGTGTTCAATCGAGCGTCATGACTCTTCTGAACCACATCGGTGTTTCGACCATGGGAGACTACGCTTACACCGTCCGTGCGGCTGGATCGGCTGGCTACATGGTTGCCGTCATGCTGATGGGGGCCATCGGAAGAACCGATAGCGAAATCGCTCGGTGGCATCTTTTTATTGGGGCGGCAATTAGCGTCGGCCATGCCATTTTGGCCTTGGTGGCTTGGTTGGGGCTGCGAGCGGAAGATTCACATGAAGCCAATTCGGACGCAAGTAAGGTGGGCGGTGAACCACCGGTCCATTCGAAAGAGCCTTCAGATCAGAAGCTGTCGAACGCACGTGGAGACTGGATTGAATTGCTCACAATTGTGTGGTTGGTAGCCATTTGCGAGATGTCGTACGGACTGTACGCTCATGAATTCATGACCAAGACGTTTGGGTACCTAGGCTACTTCGTGTTTTCCGCAGCGGTTGCGATCGAAATTATCTTGCTTTTGGTGATGCCTTTTTTCCCAAAGCTAAAAGCGAAACTACTGTTCGTGGGACCGCTAGGTTGGCTCTTGCTGTTTTCGGGCTGCATTCTGGCGACACTTGGTTTTGCCCCGCTGGGCTTGTTTGGCCTCGCCTTGGCACTGAATTGTCCGTTCCAAATTTCAACGAACGAGCACGCCCACCGCATCAACTCGAGCGTTATGGGGGTTGCGTCGATGACTTTGGCTCAGTCGCTAGGGTACGTTACCGCGACCATCATTGCCTCGATTGCGGCTAGTTTCCGAGCGGGGCCGATGTTGCTATGGCTGTTGGTTTTGCCGTTATCAATGCTGGCTTTGGCGTTAGCCATTCGAAAACTCGCCCGCCAAAACTCGGCGTTCGATGTCGATGATTTTAGCGAGCCTAGCGGCGTGCCGGGGGGAAGGGCTGTATCGGGCCCCCAAAAACGCCCGAACCACCTCGAAAGCATGCTCCGGGCCGATCACTCGGGCGCCGATGCACAGGATATTCATGTCGTCATGCTCGACACCTTGCCGGGCGGAGTAAGTGTCGTGGCAAAGACTAGCGCGAATCCCAGGGAACTTGTTGGCGGCAACACTCACTCCAACTCCTGACCCGCAGACCAAGATCCCTCGCTCCACCTGCTTGGACAGGATCATTCGAGCAACCATTTCCGCAAAGTCAGGAAAATCGCAGGACTCGGCCGAATGAGTACCGCAGTCAATCACGCTGACCGACTGCGACTGCAAAAGCTGAAAGACTTCATTCTTGAGCAAAAATCCTGCGTGGTCGCCACCGAGTGCATAACGAATAGGAGCGGATTGGGTCATAAAAAGAGCCTTACAAGTGTCTTAATTAGTGGCGAAGGAAGTCGAGACGCTGTTGCCGTGAATTGAGAATACTGATACACTCCGAGGCCCAAGATTACGCGAGTTAGGTAGGTTTTAGCGACGTTGCTAAACCACTCGGGTCAATCCACAACTCTAATTTTCACGCTGCGTCCCAGGTCGGATACAAACTTTATCGCGTAGAAGGAATCACGTAAATCGATCTTTAAGTCGGTTGTCTACTCTTTCTCATGCGTCTAGCTGACCCAAAACGCTAGCATCCCCAAGGACTTCTACGCATGGTTAACCGTACCCTTATTCGCTCCCTCGAGGACGATATTCTGGAGCAGGAACTCGAACTGATGTTTGGCGACGCCGCCGAATCGATGTTCGATGAGTCTTTGCTCGATGCCAACAAGCAGTTTGACGTCAACCAAATCGTCGAAGGTAAGATTGTCGAAATCAATGACGAATTCGTCGTCGTGGACGTTGGATTCAAGAGCGAAGGTGCGATTCATAAGAATGAATGGGACGAGAACGAGCCACAGCCCGAAGTCGGGCAAATGGTCAAGGTTCTGATCGAAGAAGTCGAAGATCAGCACGGCGCGCCAGAAGACGTCCGCGCTATGATCAGCTTGAGCAAGCGCAAGGCCGAGAAGATCCTCCAGTGGGAGGAAATGATGTTGTCGGTTCAAGAAGGCCAAGTGGTCACCGGCACCGTCACTCGAAAGATCAAGGGTGGTTTGCTGGTCGATATCGGCGTACCTGTGTTCTTGCCTGCTAGCCAAGTAGATATTCGTCGTCCAAATGATATTGGGGATTACATCGGACGAGTGGTCCAGTGTGAAGTTTTGAAGATCGACGAAACACGACGCAACATCGTCGTTAGCCGCCGATCGCTCATCGAAAAGCAACGCGAAGAAGATCGCGAGCATTTGATGGCCGAGCTCGAAATTGGCCAAGTCCGAAAGGGTGTTGTCAAGAACATCGCCGACTTCGGTGCGTTCGTGGATCTGGGCGGAATCGATGGATTGCTGCACATCACCGACATGAGCTGGGAACGAATCGGTCACCCAACCGAAATGGTTTCGATCGACCAAGAAATCGAAGTCAAGATTCTTCAAATCGATCGCGAAAAGCAAAAGATCGCTTTGGGACTCAAGCAAAAGCAAAACAACCCTTGGACCAACATCGCCGAGAAGTACCCAGTCGGAACGACTGTACCGGGCGAAGTGGTCAATGTGATGAGCTACGGTGCTTTCGTGAAGCTAGAACCAGGTATCGAAGGCCTTGTTCACATCAGCGAAATGTCCTGGACCCGACGCATCAATCACCCAAGCGAAATGGTTCAAATTGGGGACAAGATCGACGTCAAGATTCTGGGTGTCGACGCTCAAGGTCAACAACTGTCCTTGGGTATCAAGCAAACCCAATCCAACCCATGGGATGTGGTTCTGGAGAAGTACCCAGAGAACGCTCAGGTTACCGGCAAGGTTCGCAATCTCACCAACTACGGTGCATTTATCGAACTGGAAGAGGGAATCGATGGTCTTCTGCACGTCTCCGACATGTCTTGGACTCGCAAGATCAGTCACCCAAGCGAACTGCTTACCAAGGGTCAGCAAGTTCACTGCCGAGTGCTAAGCGTCGACCAAACTCGTCGCCGAATCGCTCTTGGACTCAAGCAATTGGATGACGATCCATGGAATACCACTATCCCAGCCAAGTACCAACCTGGTCAATTGGTTAGCGGTAAGGTCACTAAGATCACCAACTTCGGCGTCTTCGTCGGACTTGAGGATTCGCTAGAAGGCTTGTTGCATATCTCGGAACTGGCTGACCACAAAGTGGAAAACCCAGAAGATATCGTCAAGGTTGGCGATGAAATCGAAGTCAAGGTTTTGCGAGTCGACAGCGACGAACGCAAGATCGGCCTGTCGCGCAAGCGAGTCGATTGGTCCGAAGAACAGCATCAAGCAGAAGCTGAAAAGGAAAAGGAACAATCCCAGCAACAACAAACCACCAAGTCCGACAAACCACAAGTCGAACTCAAGGGTGGACTTGGCAGCGAAGGCTTGTTGATCCAAACACCACCATCCAGCAACTAATCCTTGCTTTGGTACTTTGACAACGCAACCCTCGAGGATCAAACCTCGAGGGTTTTTTTATGCGCACGTCTCTGCGTTCAGCGATGAACGCAATGTGAATCGTATTCAATCAAAAGCGGGATCCCTACGAAGCCACTTCAGAGCAAAACAAGGCTCGATGCCGACCGCCAACAAGCGTCAATAAAATGGTCAGAGTGCCGCCGCTTTGGGAACCTGTTGGCAAGTACTTTCGCATTTGGTCGAGATCGACATCGACCCCTCGACTTTTTAGCTCCCATGCCTTGGGAAGCAATGATTTCGCCATCGCTTTAATCTGCTTGCGGTCCATCGGAATATCCTGAAGCAAACGAAACCAACGAACCATGGGATGAGGGGTTGGTTGACTTGCGGTCAGATATCCGCTGTTCGAATCGATGATGTTCCATTGGTAGCGACTCGCAAACTCGGCTCCTTTTTCAGCCGCTCGAATTGCGGGATCGTAATCCGCAACATATTCCAAGCATCGATCGATCAAGCTTGGATTCCTTTCGATCGAGATTGGATTACGATCGAAAACTTCGTGAGCCCACGCGTAGTTCGAGGACTTAGAGTGCGTGCTGACAGCAACCGAGTCTTTGGGCCATCGATCGATACCCCAATACCAGCGTTGCTGTTTGACGGCACCATCTTTGGATAGATACCTTATGGATTCTGGGGCTAGAATGACTTCGCTTGAAGCGGTTCGGTCGATTCTGAGCCCCGGAGATAGCTTGAGCGAAAGGCCGCGGGCCCGAGCGACAAGCGAAAGGATGGTTTCCGCGGAAGGGGCAAGTCGATCTAAGTTGGTGACTCTGCGTCCCTCAGCGCGTCGATCTGGATCGATATTGATGAAATCGTTGGTGGGGACCAGAATGTCCTCCGCCGACGTTTCAACTACTTTGATTTGTTTGCGGTTGGATTCCGCATTCTGACGCGTCAACTCACAAGCAATCGCGCATCGATCATATGCCGTCACGTTCAAATTCCGCGATGCTAAAGCAATCGCATCTGAACCCGCTCCGCAACAGATATCATGGACACGAGAATCGCTTGGGAAATCGGCAGCCGTTTCGTTGGCAGTTAGCTCATCGCTGGCTTGCTCGAGTAGCAGGCGGGTCCAGAACCAATGGCTTGGTTCCAGAACCTTCTTTTTAGCCACCGCAAGCAGTTCGAACTGCGTCGCGATTATCGAAGCTTGTGCCGGGGTAAATCGCTGGCGAGCGAGGTTCAAAACAGCGGAAGCCTGGTTCGCCGGCTGCGTTGAAATAGAATCCCAAAACTGGCGAGCTTGAATGGAACCTAGCCACTGAATGTCATCAATTGAGATCATAAACGAAAAGGCAAGGCTCGGCGGCGGCGATTGGCTCGGAGTCGACAGAAACGGAGCCTTGGTGAAAGATGAAAGAACTTCGGTACACGTTGTACCGAGTTCTCGCATGATCACCACCGCAAATGTTCACTACTGCAAAAGGTGCCAACCCATTACATGTCTTGGGGGGTAACTCGTGTTTGGGAACGGATGCTTTTTTCGGTAATGATTCGATTGACGGCGTTAAGCATATCTAGGATTGTGGATTCGACCGAGTCAGTAGACGTTCCCATTCCGCGATAGGATTGCCCCTCGTGCTCTACCTCGATCGTGACTTCACCCAAGGCATCCCGGCCGATGGTCGCGCTACGCACTCGGAAGTCCTTGCAGACAACTTTTACGCCTGTAATCTTTTCTACGGCCCAGAATGCGGCATCGATTGGCCCGTCCCCTTGTTCGACGCGTTCCGTGAACTGTTCATCGCCATGTTGAAGGGTCAATTGCACACTGGGAATTCGATCTGTTCCGCTAGCAACCTCGAACGAAGCAAGTGACCAAACCCGTTGCGATGGTCCGCTGATCTGCTGCTGAATCAGCGCGACGATATCGCCGTCGTAAATCTCCTTTTTCTTGTCAGCCAGAATCTTAAACTGGTCAAAAACGGTCTGCAGTTGCTCTCCGGTTAATTGGTAGCCCAATTCACGAGCTCGGTCTGCGAGGGCGGCTCGCCCACTGTGCTTGCCCAGGACAAGGTCGGTCTTCGAAAAGCCAACATCTTCAGGGCGCATGATTTCGTACGTGCTGCGATCCTTGAGCATTCCATCCTGGTGAATACCCGATTCATGAGCAAACGCATTTCTCCCGACTACGGCTTTGTTGCGTTGGATATCAAGACCGGTAATCTTGCACAACAAACGGCTGATTGGAACCAAGCGTTCCGTAACGATATTGGTTTTGGTATTAAAGAGATCGTGCCTGGTTCGCAACGCCATGACCACTTCCTCCAACGAGCAATTTCCAGCTCGTTCGCCAATCCCATTGATGGTGCACTCGATTTGATTGGCACCAGCCTGCACGGCAGCTAACGAATTGGCCACAGCCATTCCTAGGTCATCGTGGCAATGGCAGCTGAGAATGGCCTTGTCGATATTGGGCACTCGGTTTCGAAGTGCCTCGAAACGTGCATACATTTCGCCCGGTGTAGTGTAACCGACCGTATCAGGAACATTGATAGTAGTCGCGCCGGCGCGAATTGCAGCTTCGACAACGCGGCACAAGAAATCGATCTCAGTCCGAGCTGCGTCTTCCGCCGAAAATTCCACGTCGTCGCACAACGCAACCGCTCTTTCCACACCTCGGACCGCACGGGCGATGATCTCGTCCTGAGTCATTCGCAACTTGAATTCGCGATGAATGGCGCTAGTTGCAAGAAAAACGTGAATACGTGCATTCTGAGCCTTCTGGAGCGCCTCCCAGGCTCGATCGATGTCCCCGTCGTTGCAGCGTGCTAGACCGCAAATAATAGGCCCCCGGATGGTCGCCGAAATTTCGCGTACCGCTTCAAAATCTCCAGGAGACGCGATCGGGAACCCCGCCTCCATGACATCAACCCCCAAATCCGCCAATGCCTGTGCCACCTTGAGCTTCTCGGACAGGTTCATGCTGCCCCCCGGGGATTGCTCGCCATCGCGAAGGGTGGTGTCGAAAATCCTAATTTGTCGTGTCCCGCTTGCATCGACGTTCGGATGATCAGGCGTCTTGGGTGGCAATGGAGAGGAGTTCGTCATGCTTTGGATTACTTTTGGGAGCGGTAAAGATTACGAATTTGGGAATGTTGAGATTGGACAGATTTGCAACGGACAAGGTTCGTTGTGCCCTAACATTAGGCATTTTGCTTTTTGTTTGAAATGGGAAGGCCCTCAACTTCGATCTTCCGTTCCTTAAATAGCTTAACGAATTGCTGGCCTTTGTCATGTGAGGATTTTGCGAGGGGCTTCGTATCCTGGTTTTGGCACAACGATTGCTCTAGATAGATATTTATCGGAGGGCTGCTGAGTTATTCAGCACGCTTTTTGTTCTACCCAACGTCGGGACGTACGGAGGGGAATGCAACTTCACCATTCCCCTCCGTGCTCACGATGCCCAACAGGTATTACAAGAACGCTCCAATCCCAAGGATCCCCATCAAAACATCAAGGATATTTGCGTCGGTCCGCCGACCGCAGATTACCCCATCGGCCCGGGAGCAGTGTCCGCCTCATTGCTAACGGGCCGGGGTATTTTCTGGACCTAGGTTTTCCGCAAACCATCGTGTTTCTCCATGCGGCCCAGATGTCACCCCTGCTAATTCACTGAGCCCAGGCATCGCGTTATCCACCGTGTGCCGGTCATCATGCGCCAGTCATCATGTACCGTGCAATGCAGTTGAGCGCGGGCTGGCGTGCTACTCGGACTTTGGTCTGGGAACTCGCGAACCCTTCCCGCTACCGCTTTTGCTGGTTCGCTTTCGCTGTTTGCCGCCGACCATCCGTTCGTCGGGCACATCGTCCTCGATCGCTTCGCCAATACGATCTCGCATTCTTAGAATTTTATCGCGGAGCGCGGCGGCTCGTTCAAACTCCAAGCCCTCGGCCGCTGCAAGCATCTCTTCTTCAAGGGTTTTGAGATACTCTTGCGTAACCTTTTCCGATTTTCCATCTCGGCGAACTACGTCTCTCGCACGCTTTCGATTCTCAGCGGCTTGGTGAATGCTAGCCGTGACCGACTTTCGAACTGTCTCCGGCGTGATTCCATGCTCAAGATTGTAGGCCTCCTGGATCTTTCGGCGACGATGAGTCTCCTCAATGGCTGTCTGCATCGAGTTGGTTATCTTGTCAGCATAAAGGATCACTTTGGAATTGGAGTTCCGGGCCGCTCGCCCAATGGTTTGAATCAGCGACGTTTCGCTTCTCAAAAATCCTTCCTTATCGGCGTCCAAGATCGCGACCAAAGAAACTTCAGGTAAGTCCAGCCCCTCGCGCAGCAAGTTGACACCGACTAGAACATCGCAGCGTCCTTCACGCAATTCGCGCAGAAGGTCTACCCGTTCAAATGCATCGAGCTCACTATGGAGCCAGCGGCACTTTAGGTCATTCTCGGTAAAGAAATTGGCCAGATCTTCAGCTAAACGTTTTGTCAATGCGGTTACAAGCGTCCGATCTCCCATTGCAATGCGTTGGCGAATCTCGTTCAGCAAGTGCATGACCTGACCGCGAGCCGGAACCACTTCCACAACCGGATCCAGCAACCCTGTCGGACGAATGATTTGTTCGACGACCTCCCCTTCGGTCTTTTCCATTTCGTAATGGTTTGGCGTTGCAGATACAAAGATCACTTGATTGATCTTCTGTTCCCATTCCTCAAATTTCAGAGGTCGGTTATCCAGGGCGCACGGCAATCGAAATCCATGATCCACCAGAGTCGTCTTTCGACTTCGGTCCCCCGCGTACATCGCCCGAACTTGTGGGATGGTAACGTGCGATTCATCCACCAAAAGCAGAAAGTCCTTGTCGAAGAAATCGTAGAGCGTGTCAGGGGCAGAACCAGGTTCTTTCCCGGATAGCGGGCGAGAGTAGTTTTCGATCCCTGGGCAATGCCCAACTTGCTGAAGCATTTCGAGATCAAATCGAGTTCTCGCGCTAAGTCGCTGGGCTTCAAGCAGTTTTCCTTCGCTTTTGAACTTCTCGAGCTGCGATTCTAGCTCTTGCTTGATGACCTTGACCGCCTTCGAGATCTTATCCTCGGACGTAACAAAGTGCTTGGCGGGATAGATGTAAACCTCATTGAGTCTGGAAACAG